>JBBRQX010000001.1:0-22860 GCA_038225745.1 Pseudanabaenales cyanobacterium
TGAACGCTAGCCGTTCCATCCTTCGTTACCATTGTCCGAATCGTGATCGCGGTATTTAGTTGTCCTTCAAAATCATAATAGCCATAGGCTCCCGCATAGGTTCCACGCCGATCGCCTTCTAGTTTATGAATGATATCCATCGCTCGAATCTTGGGCGCACCGCTCACTGTTCCCGCAGGAAAGCAAGCCTGAAGCAAATCCCAAGCGGTTTTTTCGGGGCGAATCTCACCGACAACATTGCTGACAATATGCATCACATGGGAATAAAGCTCTATGGACATTAACTCATCGACTTTTACAGTTCCACTTTTGCAAACACGACCGAGATCGTTGCGACCTAAATCGACTAGCATTACATGTTCCGCAACTTCCTTCGGATCGGCTAGCAAATCTTTAGCTAGTTCCGCATCTTCCGCAGGATTTGCGCCTCTAGGGCGCGTCCCTGCGATCGGGCGGAGAACAGTTCGGGAAACTCCATTGATACTTTCTGCTTTGACCATAATCTCTGGACTAGAGCCAATTAGCTGCCAATCCTTGAAGTTAAAAAATGCCATATAGGGCGAAGGATTGACCACGCGCAAAGAGCGATATAAACTGAATGGCTCGCCTTTAAACTCGGTCGTCAACCGTTGCGAAATTACGACTTGGAAGACATCGCCAACTTTAATATGCTCTTTGCCAAGTTCCACCGCCTGACAGAATTTTTCACGAGTGACATTGCTGGTATAGCTGACATGTGGCTGTAAACGGGGATTTGTCCAAGTAATCGCCGTTTTTTGACGATCAAGGGGCGATCGCAATTTATCTACTAATACATTCAGGCGATCGCAAGCTGATTTATAGGCTTTCTCAGGATCTTCACCATTACTCAAATCCGCATAGGCGATCGCCCAAATTTTGCGCTTTACCTGATCAAATACCAACAAGCTATCGACCTGCATCCACACGCCATCAGGTACATCACCTTCTTGACAAGGATAAACAGGAACTTTCGGCTCGATCCAATTAATTAATTCATAGCCCCAATAACCAAATAAACCACCCAAACTCGGCGGTAACTCTGGTAAATGCACAGGTTTAATGGTTGCAAGACAATCATTCAAGTGCTGAAACGGATTACCGACAAAATTTTTCACCGTGCCATCGCGAAATGTTTGTGTGGTGCGATCGCCTCTTGCTTCTAATACCCATAGAGGATCGCAACCCAGTAGACTGTAACGCCCAAGCCTCTCGACGCCTTCGACTGACTCTAATAAAAAGCTGTAGGGCTGACCTTGACATACACGGTACCAAGCCGAAACAGGCGTATCGAGATCGGCAACCAGTTCCATATATACAGGCACAAAGTTGCCTTGATTAGGGCCATTACCAGCAAGCTTAATAAAGTCAGAATACTCAGGGAAAATCATGCGATCGGGCTTTTTAAATAAATTGCTTTAACTGCTTAAGATCTTATCTTGATTTTCAGCTATTTAAAATGAACATACAGCGCTTTGCGCTGCTATAAAACCCAGAGAAAATTTTAAAAGTGCCGCGAAGCGGCACTTTTAAAATTTTCTCTGTAACATCTGTGGCGCACGCGAAGCGTGCGCTACAGATGTTACTCACCACCATAAGCCGATGAGGGCGAGATTAACTTCGGTGTAATTTGTCCCCTCAATTGATTGAATTTGTTGATGACTGGCGAGATGTTCTCTTAGGGCTTCTAGTTCCGTATTATTTTGGGCGATCGCCTTTTTCAGACTATCCTTAATTGGTTTGAGAACCAGACGGATTTGCATCGCCCGAATTGAGTCAGGGGCGCGATCTTCAACTAATACATGACTTTGTAATAAATTAATCGATTTGAGATTTTGCTGCATGGCGATCGCCGTAACTTCTTTGCTCACTTCATCGACAAATTGACGATTGACATATTTCATGACCACAGGCTCTAGGAGAAACATTACCTCTCCCTGTTCTGTAACTTTTTCGATCAGCGATCGCGATCGCAATGACTCCAGCGCGTCAATCAATTCTGAACCAGATGCTTGCAAATTCATCTCCGATCGCAAGGTGGCAAGGGAGACGGGACGATGCTTGATGGCTAGCCAGTACAGGACATCTTTTTCTAACTTCGAGAGGCGCTCAAACTGTTGATAAAGGAGCGTGCGTAATACGTCACCGAGCGCTAGTGCGGTTTGTTTGAGAAACTCAGAAACATTGCCATTAAATAATTCTTGAATCGTCCCTGACACAATCCGTAAAGCTGAAGGATTACCGCGATATTGCTGTACTAATGCTTCTAATCCGTTTTCAGAACCTGTAAAACCTCGCGACCTTAACAACTCAAACGCGCCCTGACGTTGCAAGCCATTTACTTTGTAATAACGAATGGCTTGATCTTCACCTTGATGCATGGAAATTTCTTTGGGTTGTTCGCGCCCAATCACAATCAAAGAGCTTTGATGACGTTCCGACCCCACGCGCTGTAATAATTCTGCATGGGACTCGCAACCTTGGCGATAGGCTCCCACTAGTTCACCATCTTGCAATGTTGCTTCAAAGTCATCTAGCACGATCAAACAACGCTTTTGGCGCAAAACTTCTAATAAGTCAGAAACACCAAAACCTGTTTGCTGAGAATTATTCAGAAATTGCAACAGGTCAGAAATTAATTGTGCGGTTGGTTGTGCGCCCCGCAGCGATCGCCAAATAAAGTAATCAAACTGCGATTGAATATTTTCAACTAATTTTACCGCCAGAGCCGTTTTACCAATGCCGCCCATGCCGCAGATTGCTAATAAATGACAGCGATCGCGGACAAGCCATCGCTCTAATTTGGCAAGTTCTTCAGTACGTCCATAAAAAGTCTGAATATTTGGAGCCTCGCCCCAGTCAGCTAAATTTTTTCCAGAACTGGCTAAAGAATCGACAGCCGTATTATGCAAGCTTTGACGTTGCGCCTTATAACCCTTTGCCTCTAGCCATTCAGGAACTTTTTCCCAGCGCAAAGTGTTAATCGGCTGATCGGCGATCGCCTCAAGCGATCGGTACAAACCCTTATTTAACTCCACCCGCAAAGCCCCCGAAGTCCAAGCCAGCTTAAACGCAAGCTGCCCTGGTCGATAGCGACAGAGCAAACCACGCAAACAAGCTTTTTCCACAGCTTTGATTTCTTTGCCACTGGCAACCTGTAAATCTGCATAAAGCCGATTTAAGTCCCAATTTTGGGCAGCTTCTGGGAACAACCCTTCAATATGCTCATTGTCAGATAACATGACAGGATATGGCGGCGAGCGATCGCATAGAAATTTATCAACTTGCTTGAATCGTAACAAAAAAACGGTGATCGCTAGAAATAATGCTTAAAGTGGCGGATAGTTTCAAGCGCAAACTTCGATAAAATTATGGTTGATATCAAATTGAGTGTCGTTTTACCATGTTAAGCAAGCTGAAACAACTAGGCACAAAAGCAGATGGTCGCTATGCTAGCGATGTAGAATTACAGTTCATGGATTCCTACATCACCTCTTTTGACTCACGAATTGAGGCCTATCGCTGCATCAAAGCCGCAGAGACAGAAATTGTAGGGGCTGTTTTAGCCAAGCTCCAAACGTCTTACCCCAAATTGCTCTTGCCGAAGGGTGAAGACATGCAAGGCAAGTGGAAACAAGATACATTGAGAGTCTTGCGTTATTCAGCCATGACAGTTTTGTTGGACGATCCAGAGCTTTTGAGGCAGCAATTTTTGTATTGGTTTCAGTCGATCATGCAAGCATTTGGCGCACAAGAAGCCTGTAATATCACTTATCTAGTGATGCAAGATGTTGTAAAAGATCGTCTGCCCAAAAATATTGCCGATTTACTATGCCCCATTTTAGAAATTAACCGTGATTTACTGGGATCTGAGGTAGGTAAGTAGGCATAATAAAACGCAAAAGAGAGAGGCGGCGTGGAGCGCCGCCTCTCTCTTTTGCGTTTTGATTTGTCTTGATACAAGTGGCGACAGCTATAAAAGAGACGAAAATGCAAATTATCCTGTGCTTTCTATGTCTTGCGGTTGTTATACAATAATTTTGCAAAAAGTTTCTGGATATAAGGGGTTAGAGCTTACCTAGCTCATTGGTTATGAGGAAAATTAATTCTGTGTCTTGGCAAGTGCGGCTTCGCTTATTGGTTTTAACCTTCTTAGGATTAGCGATCGCGCTAATGATCAATTTTCCTTTTTGGGCAGTAGCTCAAACTCCTAACAGTAATACTGCTAGCAACATAATTGATCCCTCGACTTCAATTAATCAAACGCTAATCAGACCTTCTAATGGTAGTGAGTTGCGCGGCATCTGGTTAACTAATATCGATAGTGATGTTTTGTTATCAACGCAACGTCTTCAGCAAGCAACTAAAAGATTAAAGCGCTTAAACTTTAATACTATTTATCCAACGGTTTGGAATGGTGGCTACACACTCTATCCTAGTAAGGTCGCCCAAAGTAGTTTTGGAGTAGCGATCGATCCTATCCCGCAGCTCCAAAATCGAGATATGCTGGCGGAGAGCATTAAATTCGGTCACGAACAAAATCTCGCGGTCATTCCTTGGTTTGAGTATGGCTTAATGTCTGAAGAAGGCTCAGAGTTGGCACGTCAACATCCTGATTGGGTTACCAATCGCAAAGATGGCTCTAAATTATTTTTGCATGGAGAGCATGATCAACATCGACTTGTTTGGCTAAATCCCGCCCATCCTGAAGTCCAAAAACTGCTGATCGATTTAATTGTGGAAGTGGTCACTAAATATGACATTGATGGCATTCAACTTGACGATCATTTTGGAATGCCATCAGAACTTGGCTACGATGACTACACGATCGCTTTATATAAAAAAGAGCATTTTGGCAGACTCCCACCCGAAAATTTCAAAGATCCTGAATGGATGAATTGGCGGGCGAGTAAATTAACAAGCTTGATGAGAAAGATATCTAAATCAGTTAGAGCAATTAAACCGAACTGCCTAATCTCTTTGTCTCCCAATCCTAAAGAATTTTCTTACAATAAATATCTTCAAGACTGGTATGGCTGGGTTTATTCAGGATTAATTGATGAGTTGATCGTGCAAGTATATCGAGATGATATTGACAATTTTAAAATAGAATTAGAACGTCCAGAATTACAGGAAGTCCGCCAAAGGATTCCTGTGGCTGTGGGGATTTTGACAGGTTTAAGAATCCAAAATGTCGATATGCGCCAAATCAAAGGACAGGTAAAAATGGCGCGTGAGCTTGCACTTGATGGTTTCTCGTTTTTCTTTTACGAAACATTAGGCAATCGCGATGCTTCTTTTGAGTCTTTATTCTTCATACCTGCAATCCGTCCAGATTTAAGGAATATTGCTTCCAAGTAGCTAGAATTTAAAAAGATATGACGCACGCTGCCCGTGCGCCATATTTTTTTGGGCTACCTACTTAAATCAACAGTAAAAGTCGTTCCTTGACCGACTTTGCTCTCGACATTAATCTGTCCCTGATGGCTTTCAGCGATCGCCTTTGCGATCGCCAAACCCAACCCCGATCCACTCGTAGCAAGATTTCCAGATTTAGAACTGGATTTACTACTTTTTTGGGGTTGATAGCGATAGAAACGCTCAAAAATTTGCGATAACTCTGCTTCAGGAATACCTAGCCCTGTATCTTTAATTTGGACTTGGACTTGATTTTGAGAAGCGATTGTTTGGGCGGTAATCTGGATTTTGCCGCCTGTGGCAGTGTAGGCGATCGCATTACTAACTAGATTTGTAAATAAGCGCCCCAAGCGATCGCGATCGCCTGACACTACTAAACTTGGTTCTAAATTGGGTAATTCCAGTAAAATTTGTTTTTGATCAGCTAGCATTTTCTGTTCTTCGCCAACTTCCCGCAAGATTTGCGATAGATTACAAGCCTCTCGTTTCTGATTAGCAATACCGCCATCATGACGCGCCAAAAATAGTAAATCTTCAATCAATCTTCCTAAACGGCGCGTAATTCTTTCAATTGCTTCGAGTTGCGATCGCTGGAACTCTGGATCGTCATCGGCGATCGCGACTTGAACATTAGTTTGAATAACAGCGATCGGATTACGAAGCTCATGGGAAGCATCAGCCGTGAACTGTTTCAACCTTTGATAAGACTCGCGCACAGGCTCCATTGCAATTCCCGCTAGCCACCAACCACACAATAAAACCACAAATACCATCAGCGTTGTACCGATCGCCAGATCGAGAAATAACTGCTTGACGGGTTTGGTGACTTCAAACCAAGGATGACTAATGCGGAGATATCCTAATAATTTTCCATTAACCACAATCGGTTCTGTCATCTGTCGCAATGGTTCTGCTTCTGACAAATGCTCTGATAAATGGATAGTCCGATAAACGGGCTTTAAGATTCCCTGTTCACGCTCTTGTAATGGTTCTGTAGTTTGATTAGTTGTCCAGAGGATCTCGCCACTAGGACTGAACCAATCAATATCGATATGATCGGCATCGATCGCCTGAGCATTTGCCGAAAAATTGCGACTAAAATCTGATTCTAAATCAATCAAATTAGAACGAATCAACGATCGCTCAATTACCTCGGCAACATGATCGATCGTGTCATCAATGCGATCAATTAAAGTTGTCTGCACATATAGATAGAATCCTGTCGCAAATACAATCAACAAAATCGCGGTAACGATCGCATACCACAGCGCTAGACGGCGGCGCATTGACTGAAAGACAGGATTAGGAGTAGAAATCATAAATTCTGATGAGCAAGGGGCTTAAGCCCCTTGTTTATTGTTTAAATTCTTCCAAAATAGTTAACAATCTATTCTGGCAAAAATCTGGAATTAATTCACTGAGAGGAATTTCACGCTTACCACCACCGAGCAAGATCATCGTTCCGCTTAATACTTTAGTAACATCTGCTGATGTAATTCCATCCAACATCGGATAAAATTTTTCCGCAAGTGGGTGATGCAGATGAGCGTCATTTAAATACAAATGCCACTTGGCAATGTCAATATAAACATCTTCAGCGATCGCGGCAGCCAGTTGTTCAATACGTTCTGAGGTACTCATTTTTTTGATAACTCGTAGTGCAACCAAATAAGATTAGTATGCTTTGGCAAAACTAAAACTTAAGTAAATCAAACACATTTTGGACTGACATCTGCCAATCGTCTAAAATCTCCAGCATTGGCAAAATATCCATTCCATGATGGCTATTAAAGCGATCGCCTTCAAATGTCAAAATTATTTTTTCTTGAGGAACAATTAACCAGCCAAGTTTTGCACCATGCTTTAAAGCAAATCCGATTTTATCAATAACTAAAAATGGTGATTGAGCAGGTGAAAGAATCTCAATAATCCAATCAGGAGCAATTTGGATTTTGTTTAATGGTTCGCCATCAGCATCAAGCGGGATATTCGTCCACTCAAATACAGCAATATCTGGCACAATTGACCGCTTCGCAAACGTACAGCGCAATTCAGGAAATGCATACGCTAGTTTTTTTGGTTTAGCCCTTTGGTTAATAGCCATGACCATTTCTGCTTGCAATGTACTGTGTTTACCCTGTGGCATTGGCTTTTGATCAATTTGACCATTAGTGTATTCACTCGCAGGTTTAGTTTCTGACAGTTCCAAAAAAGACTCAAGTGAAAGGTTGCTTATCCTATTTTCTAGTGCGATCGCCATAGCTGTTTTGTCTCACCGTCTAAAGTTCTGGATCAATTCCTTCAGGGAAGTTGGGATCAATCTGCTTTTCTTTGGAAAGCACCCAAATTCCATGTCCAAGGATGAATATGCCCCAGATAACAGCTACCCAAACTGACCATATCCAAACTTTTTCGGTGATTGATTGGATAAACCACATACAAGTGCTGCAAGCAGAGTAGATGGCAAGATGTAAATAAAAGTTAACTCTACGCTCAAGAGTCTGATATTCGGGATCATTAGGATCTGGAGGCTTTGATAGCTTGGGCATAGAAAAATTCAGAAATCCAGCAAGTTTAACTAAAACTTATGCTAGCGCAAAACCCAAAAAGCTGTGGCTCACGCTGCTCGTGCGCCACAGCTTTTTGGGTTTTGTTTTTTATCATGATTGCCTACTTAGTCGCCGTAATTCTAAAAAGAAGCTGTAGACTGATGCTTTTGTTACAAAAAAATGATAATCTTAACAAAAAGTTAAGTTTTGTTTTCCCCCTAAATCTATGCTGCGTCTCGAACATGTTCAGAAAATTTATCCCACTGGCGAAGTCCTCAAAGACGTTAACTGGGAAGTCAAAACAGGCGATCGCATTGGTTTAGTCGGCGTAAATGGCGCGGGAAAATCAACACAGCTAAAAATTATTGCAGGCGAGATCGAACCCACCGCAGGGCAGATCGTGCGCCCAACTAGCCTCAAAATCGCCTATCTCAGCCAAGAATTTGATCTCGAAGAAACCCGCACCGTTAAGCAAGAGATGTGGCAAGCATTTCAGGATGTGCGCGAAACTCAAAAAGAACTCGCAAAAGTCCATTACCACCTAGAGCATTTAAAAGATGGTGAAGACTATGAGCCAATCCTCAAGGTAATGGATCGGTTACAACGCAAGTTTGAAGATTGTAATGGCTATGAACTCGAAAGCCGCATCGATAAATTATTGCCAGATTTAGGTTTTAAAGCCGATGATAGCGATCGCCTTGTCAGCGAATATAGCGGCGGCTGGCAGATGCGAATGGGCTTAGGCAAAATTTTGCTGCAATCGCCAGACTTGCTGCTACTGGATGAACCGACCAACCATTTAGATCTGGAAACAATCGAATGGTTAGAAAAATATTTGCGATCGCTGAATACGCCAATGGTGATCGTCTCCCATGACCGTGAATTTCTAGATCGCCTTTGCACCTCGATTGTGGAAACCGAGCGCGGCGTATCGATGACCTATCTCGGCAATTACTCAGCTTATCTCACTCAAAAAGCCGAAAACAAAGCTGCACAGGGAGCCGCTTTTGAACGTCAGCAAAAATATATTGAAAAGCAACAAGTATTCGTTGATCGCTTTAGAGCCAGTGCTACCCGCAGCACCCAAGCCAAGAGTCGCGAAAAACAACTGGATAAAATTGATCGCGTCGAAGCTCCCGATAGCGATATGCGTACTTTAAAATTTCATTTCCCACCCGCTTCTCGCAGTGGACAAGTCACCGTTGAAGTCAAAAATCTAACCCATGCCTATGGCGATCAGATTTTGTTTTTGGGCGCAAAGCTGGAAATCGAGAGAGGCGATCGCGTGGCGTTCTTGGGGCCAAATGGCGCAGGAAAATCGACCTTATTAAAAATGGTTGTGGGCAAAGAGCAGTTCAACGAAGGCGAAATTACCCTCGGTCATAATGTCCTAGTTGGCTACTTTGAACAGAACCAAGCCGAAGCCTTAGATCTACACAAAAACGTATTTGATACGATCCACGACGATTTCCCGAAGATGACTCATGAAGAAGTACGCGGCGTACTTGGTAAGTTCTTGTTTGGTGGCGACACCGTATTTAAAAGTGTGCGCGACCTCAGTGGCGGCGAAAAAGCACGACTTGCTCTCGCCAAAATGTTGCTTACTCCCGTAAACTTCTTGATCCTTGATGAGCCAACTAACCACCTTGATATTCCAGCCAAGGAAATGCTCGAAGCTGCCTTACGCGAATATGAAGGCACAGTGGCTGTGATCTCTCACGATCGCTATTTCATTTCGCAAGTTGCTAACAAGATTGTCGAAATCCGCGATGGCGATCTCTGCGTATATTCAGGCGACTATGCCTACTACCAAGAAAAAAGAGAAGAGGAAACAAGAGAATCTAAACACAACGCAGAGACGGCAGCGAAAGCGGCGAAAGATGCTGTAAAAAAGGAAAAAGAAAAAGCTAAGCAATCTGAAAAACGTCAAGAAAAGCAACAACAAAAGACGAAAGCAAAGTAATATGCATTTATCTATAGCAACCTTACAAAGTTTTGCCCTGAAGTGAAATGCAGATTTCCACCCAAAATCTGGAGCTTTATCGAATTGAAAATTGATATAGCCTATTGAGGGTTTGAGTGATCCAGATAATTTTTTAAAAGTGTCGCTTCGCGACATTTTTAAAAAATTATCTGGGTTATGTTATATGGTGGCGCAAAGCGCTGTATATGAACGAGAGAGACGCATCCGTTCCTTTTGATACAAACATATTACTTTTATGTTGAATCATATTGCAAAAAAATACAATTTGATAGAACGTTATTCCCAAGGAGAAAGAGACTTTGAGGGATTAGATTTGGAGGGAATAGATTTAAGTAAAGTTAATCTCAGTAATGCAATTTTACGTAACACAAATCTAGTTTTTGCCAATCTATGGGAGGCAACTCTTTGTAATGTCGATCTATCAGGTGCAAACTTGTCTGATGCCGATCTGTCAGGCGCATCTTTGTTAGATGCTAATCTTAGCAATGCCAATATCACCCGCACCAACTTTAGCTATGCAGGGCTGAGTGGCGTTAAATTTACAAACGTAAGATTTGATAGCGCTAACTTTCGGTTAGCAATTTTGAATTGTACAAATTTGCATGGTACGGATTTTAAAGGAGCAAATTTACAAAGGGCTTATCTTCTCGAAGCAAATCTTTCTAACACAGATTTAAGTCATGCTAACTTGCATCAGGCTTTTTTATTTCGCGCTAATTTGAGTCGTTCTAATTTACAAAATGCCAATCTTAGTGAAGCCGATCTCAGTGAAGCAAGTTTACATGGCGCTAATTTAAAAGGAGCAAATTTAAGTGAAGTGGATTTACGCGAAGCAGATCTTGATCGCGTAGACTTCAGTGAGATTAATCTCCGTTTAGCAAATTTAAGTGGACTAAATCTAAGTAATGTCAATTTTATTGGCAGCAATTTGAGTAAAGCAATTTTGCACGGTACGATTTTACGCGGAGCTTGTTTTAACGGTGCAAATCTATGGAATGCTGACTTGACAAATGCTGACCTGACTAGAGCCGATTTGACAGGGGCAGATTTGCGCGGTATCAACTTTGATCGCGCTAATTTAAAACATGCGCTGTTGGATGTGGGCTGGATGAATGAGGTAAGGATCTGCCAGACGATTCTGCCCGATGGTAATGTCTCCTATCGAACTTGTCGCTCGTAAGGTAAGAGGGTCGCTTCGCGCCCCTCTTACGTGCTAATTTTTTTTGATTTTTATATTTAGCCGAAATGAAAGACCTGTTTGTTTTTAAGGATCAAAAATTATGGCGAATGGCGCTGACCCATCGCTCCTATGTTCACGAAAATCCTAGCGCAGGAGAAGATAATGAGCGCTTGGAATTTTTGGGTGATGCCATTTTAAATTTTTTGAGTGGTTCTTATCTCTATCGTCAACACGCCGACTTGGGTGAAGATGAGCTTACTCGTCGCCGCGCGGCGTTAGTCGATGAAAGGCAACTGGCAAATTTTGCGATCGCCTTAGAATTAGATACCCAAATTTTATTAGGCAAAGGTGCGTTACGCGATGGCGGTAATAAGAGTGAGAACCTCTTAAGCTGTGTATTTGAGGCAATAATTGGTGCTTTTTATTTAGATTGTAATTGTGATGTGGAGGCGGTGCGTCCTGCGGTGGAGGCGTTGTTTGATTCTGTGCCACCAGAATTAGTCAATACTCGCGCCGATCTTGATGCTAAAAACCGTTTGCAAGAATGGGTGCAGTCATATATCGGTCATATTTTACCGAGCTATGACACTCCAAAAGTGGGCGGAACCGATCATCTGCCCGAATATGCGTCTAAAGTATATGTTGGCGATCGCCTTTATGGTCAGAGTATGCGAAATTTTTCTAGCAAAAAAGAAGCAGAACGAGCCGCCGCGCTCGACGCATTAGAACAAATAGAAAGAATGTTATAGGTTGTCCCTAGTCTGGCTTTGCGAGAATTGGGACAACTGGGATTAAATTTATGACTGAAGACTGGTTAATGATTGGCAAAATTGTCTCACCACAAGGGCTGAAAGGCGAAGTGAGAATACTATCTTATTCGGATTTTCCTGAACGTTTTGAGGATGCTGGAAAACGTTGGATTGCGGCTTCTGAGAAGGATGAACCGCAAGAGATCATGATGTTGTCGGGACGAGAAATTACTGGCAAAAAGAATCTATTTGCGATCCGTTTAGAAGGAATCGATAATTGCGATCGCGCTGAAGCTCTTCGTAATTATGTAATGTTTATTCCCACTAGCGATCGCCCCAAACTAGCACCTAACGAGTACATGATTGCGGATTTGGTTGGTTGTAATGTTTATCATCAGCCGACAGGTAAGCTATTGGGTGAAGTGATTAGCATTCTCGCCGCAGGAAATGATTTGCTAGAAGTTCGCAATCTCGAACATAACGAAATCGAGTTAATTCCTTTTGTCGAAGCGATCGCGCCGTTTGTGGATATTCATCAAAAAAGAATTGAAGTTATCCCCCCACGCGGGCTGATTGACAAATGGCTTGAGGATGCACCGTTAGAAATAAGCGATGGTGCTTTAGAGGTATAATCATATAGAAGCCTTGCTTTGCAAGGCTTCTATATAATTATTTGATACAAGCAATCATGATTCCAGCATCGGGCGAAGGTTTTAAATCGGGTTTTGTGGCCTTAGTCGGACGACCAAATGTTGGGAAGTCCACATTGCTCAATGCCCTCATTGGTCAAAAGATCGCGATTACTTCGCCTGTTGCCCAAACTACGCGCAATCGTTTACGCGGAATTTTGACTTTGCCCGAAGCGCAAATCGTTCTTGTCGATACTCCCGGAATTCATAAGCCGCATCATTTACTAGGACAAACAATTGTCAAAAACGCGATCGGGGCGATCTCTTCGGTTGATACAAATGTTTTGGTGGTCGATGGTAGCGATCGCATGGGAACAGGCGATCAATTTGTTGCAGAAACGATTTTACAAAGCCGCGTTCCCACAATTATGGGTATCAATAAAATCGATATGATCGATGGGGTCATTGATACCGCCGCTAGTTATGAAAATTTTGCTGCCGAGCATGGCTGGCAAGTTGCCAAGTTCTCATCGGTCACAGGTGAAGGATTGGAAGCTTTGCAAGCGATGATGTGCGATCGCCTGCAACTAGGGCCCTATTACTATCCGCCTGATTTAGTCACCGATCAGCCTGAGCGCTTCATCATGGGCGAGTTAATTCGTGAACAAATTCTTTTACTCACTCGCGAAGAAGTTCCGCATTCTGTTGCAGTCAGCATCGATCAAGTCGATGAACAGCCGAAGATTACGCGGGTAATGGCGACTGTGCATGTGGAACGAGATTCGCAAAAGGGAATTTTAATTGGGAAGAAGGGACAAATGCTGAAGGAGATTGGCACAAATGCCAGACAGCAAATGCAGAAGTTAATTATGGGTTCTGTGCATTTAGAAATCTTTGTCAAAGTCCAACCCAAATGGCGATCGTCACGTTTTCAATTATCCGATCTCGGCTATCGCGTCGAATAAAAGAATAGAAGCGCGTTGCGCTTCTATTCTTTTAGAGTTCATTTCCGAGCCAAATTCTTACTCCCCACATTCCTACCAAAAGCACTAACAAAACAAAATCGCGGGGAAGCAGTTTGAGGGGATTCCAAACGACAATGTGAGTGTTGGGAGTAGTAAAGCCACGCACTTGCATAGCATTTGCGGTCTGTTCGGCGCGAATAAAGAGATTGTCAATCAGACGCTCAGAAAGGATTAGCCAAATTTGGGTGGTGCGTTTAAAACCCAGCTTTTTCCAATTGATCGAACGAGTTCGCATGGCTCTGCCAAGGTTCTGGACTTCTTCTAAAACCAAAGGCACAAAACGGAGTGCAAGGGTGAGCGTAAGCACAATTTCGACAACGGGAACTTTGAGGGATTTTAATGGCGAACAAATCGAGGCGATCGCCGCCGTAATTTCTTCAGGAGCCGTGACTAGCAAAAATAAAGTCGGTGCATAAAGATAAGTAAAAATCAAAGTGCAAACCCGCACACCTAATTCAAGGGAGCGACGAGTAACGGTGATTGCTCCTGCTTTCCAAACTACATAACTATAGGAGGTTGGCTGCGGTAATTTCAGCGTCAGTGGTGACGCGATCGCCACTTTGTCGGGCGTAATATTTATTTCGGGGATCGGGCGGCGCGGCTGAATAGTGGTATTAAGTCCATCGGGCGAAATCGTGGCGATCGCTAAACTCATGAAGGCAAGCAACAACAAAATCCCCATTTGCTGCTTCCAAACCCGCATCGGAATTTTTGAGGCTAGGGTCAAGACAATTAGTAAAACGGCGATCGCAATTCGCCAAGTTGCATTGGCTTGAATTGGTGACAATAAACATGTGAGCAATCCACATAATTTGATGCGCGGATCGAGCCGATGTAGCCATGTGATCGGCTGTTCGAGATAAAGTCCGATGGGAAGCGATCGCAGTATATCCACTATATTCTGATATTTTTCGGGGATTTGATTCTAGCAGCTTCCAATATAGCAAGAAGAGAGACAGCACTTTATGTCATCCCGCCCTTGTCATCCAAGAATTATTGTTGCGGCGCTTCGCGCCACAACAATAATTCTTGGATGACAAACTCAAAACTGCTATATTCAACACCATGACCATCGAACCCGAACAACTATTAGAAATTGCCCTCAAATCTGGCGCTGAAGCTGCCGAAGTATATGCATCAAGTTCAGTTTCGCGTCCAGTATTTTTTGAAGCAAATCGACTTAAACAGCTAGAAAGCATCGATTCAGAAGGCGTGGGCTTAAGGATTTGGAAAGATAATCGCGTGGGCTTAGCGATCGCCTATGGTGCGGTCGAGCCAGAATCTTTAGTGCAGCAAGCGATCGCCTTAAGCGCCTTAAATGAACCCGAAGAGATTTTATTGCGGGACTCAACGATTTCGGACTATCCCCAACTTTATGGGCAGGAGGTCAGCGTTGAGCAAATGATCGATTGGGGAAAACAGGCGATCGCGCAAGTGCTAGAGCATTATCCTGAAGCAATTTGTGGTGCAGAATGGGATTGCGGACGTGAGACAGTGCGGATCCTGAATAGTAAAGGCTTAGACTGTGGCTATACGGATATTACGGTGGATGCGTCTCTGAGTGCTGAGTTGACGCGAGGTGATGACTTTCTCAATGTTTGGTATGGTCAATCGGAGCGGGGCAACCTACCGCCAGAGGCGATCGCCCAAAAAGTATTGCAATATCTCGGCTGGGCAAAGAAAAATGCCCCAGCCCCATCTGGCAAAGTACCTGTAATCTTCACAGGCAAAGCGGCGGATTTGCTTTGGGGTGTTGTGGCGATCGCCATGAGTGGGCGACAAGTGCAGCAAAAAGCGACACCTTGGCTCGATAAAATCAATCAACCCGTAATTTCTGATATTTTCAGCGTCACTCAACATCCAAGTTTTGGGATTTATAGCTTACCTTTTGACGATGAAGGCACGCCAACGCAAGAAATTACTTGGATTGATCGCGGAGTTTTGCAAAGATTTTACGGCGATATCCGCACTTGTCAAGATTTAGAAATCACCCCAACAGGCAATGGTTTTCGCGGTGATTTGGGTAATTATCCTAGCCCTGGTCTATTTAATTTAGCGATCGTCGCAAACCAAACGATCCAAGGCGATATTTTAGAACTTGCCGCCACTCTCAAAAACGGCTTAATTGTCGATCAAGTCTTGGGTGATGATACCGATATATCAGGAGATTTTTCGATTAATGTCGATCTGGGCTATCGCGTCAAAAATGGCAAAATCATCGGACGAGTCAAGGACACGATGCTATCAGGAAATGTCTATACAGCGCTCAACCATGTAACTGCTGTAGGTAGCGATCGGCAATGGCACGGCTCATTGTATGTACCCGCCATGATCGTTGAGGGCTTGTCAATCACTAGCCAATAATTAACTTTTCACGCTCAATTGCTATAATGTCTGAGCGACTTCTGTGATTACACATATGTAATTGCACATAGTATTGAGACTGTAGCTCAGTTGGATAGAGCGAGCGCCTCCTAAGCGCTAGGCCATCGGTTCGATCCCGATCAGTCTCGTTGTTAAAAGCCATTTAGCTAAGCTGATGTGCCTTTAAGTTGCAAGATGACTGTGCCGCGCGAAGCGCGGCACAATCATCTTCTCGGTTTTGATATGCATTTTAAATGCCGATCAGCTTATTACTTAGGAAATTAAAATGTCACAAGAAGATTTTCAACAGCAAGTACTACGCAACTTTGAGGAATTTGATAAAAAATTTCAAGAATTTGATAAAAAATTTGACAGGTTGGACTTTGATATCAAAGAAGCGAATATCAGAATTGATGCCTATCAAAAGTCATCATTGCAAGTAGTTAATTTAGCATTTGGTCTTATCAGTGCTGCCGCCGCCGTTGTTATCCTTGCACCTGCGGTCAAAGCTCTAACAGAATTTTTCTTGACTCGTTAGAATTATTGACACCAAGCCAAACAAAGAGGGTTTCGAGCAATGCTCGAAACCCTCTTTGTTTGGTTACCAAAAACTGTAGACGGTGCGATCGCGCCGTCTCTTGTAGCTCTATTTAGAACAAGCCTAAAGTCAAAGACTTGTCGATAGGCATCGTGGAGCCAATTCCTAACCAGAGGGTAACAGCAGTACCAAACAAGAACACAGCCATCGCCACAGGGCGGCGGAAGGGATTTTGGAACTTGTTTACATTCTCAATGAAAGGAATGAGGATCAAGCCAACGGGAATTAAACTTTGCAGCAATACGCCCAAAAGTTTATTAGGAACGATCCGCAAAATTTGGAATGCAGGATACAGGAACCACTCTGGCAAAATTTCCAGAGGAGTTGCGAAAGGATTTGCAGGTTCGCCGATCATGGTCGGGTCAAGCACTGCCAAACCTGTAATCAAAGCGATCGTGCCAGTGATGACAACAGGGAACATATACAGAAGGTCATTCGGCCAAGCTGGTTCGCCGTAATAATTATGACCCATATTTTTTTCCAACTTTGCCCGCAAAATTGGATCGTTTAAATCGGGGAGCTTTTCAGTCTTTGCCATGTTATTGCTCTGTAGTTTAGTTCTTTAAAATTATCTAATAGAAAAATCTTAAACATCTGTCTAAGATCAGAAACCTTACAAAGGACCAGAAATGCCTTGCTTACGAATCATTAAAAAGTGAGCAAGCATAAATACGGCGATTAACCAAGGCAATACAAAGGTATGCAAGCTGTAGAAACGGGTGAGAGTTGCTTGACCAACGCTTTGACCGCCACGCAATAGCTCAACCAATGTGCCACCGACAACAGGAATTGCATCGGGTACACCAGATACGATCTTGACTGCCCAATAACCGACTTGATCCCAAGGTAAGGAATAGCCAGTTACACCGAAAGTAACGGTGATCAAGGCAAGAATTACACCAGTGATCCAAGTCAATTCGCGAGGCTTTTTGAAACCGCCAGTGAGGTACACGCGGAAGGTGTGCAAGATCATCATCAAGACCATCATGCTTGCCGACCAACGATGAACCGAACGCACCAACCAACCGAAATTAACTTCGGTCATGATGTAGCGAACTGAGTCAAACGCTTCAGTTACGGATGGCTTGTAATAAAAGGTCATCGCAAAACCTGTCGCGAACTGAATCAGGAAGCAGGTGAGGGTGATGCCGCCCAAGCAGTAAAAGATATTGACATGAGGGGGAACATACTTACTAGTAATGTCCTCAGCGATCGCCCCGACTTCAAGGCGATCGTTAAACCAATCGTAAACTTTACTCATTTAATTGACAAACCCAAGATTGCAGTAGTTAACAATTTTTTCGTATCTGTAATACACTTTAAGGCTTTTGTTAAGTCTAAGCAAAGCTAAGAATTATTTTTTAACAAAATTTAGCAACTCAATATCAGATTTCTGTAGACAAGGGGCTTAGAGACAGTCAAAAAATAATCGATCCTTTATTTACCTTAGAAATCACTGAGATCGCCCACTCCTATAGCAGCAATTTTCTTAAGTAATGGGATCATTTACTTTTTGGTAAACTCTTAAGCCCCTTGTTTGAGATCAAATTTAAGATCAAACTAAGATCAAAATGTATTTACTATTGAGAAAACTATCGTGAATGACTTACCAGATAGATCTACTGATAAAGATAGCGATCGCGATCGCCCTGAAAGCCATAGTGTCTCGATCCGCGAGATGAATATTGATGATATTGCGCCAATTTTTCATTTGGGCGAGCAGTTATTTACTAGCGATTTATATCCATATCTCTATCGAACATGGGACGAATGGGAGGTGATCGGTATGTATAACACTGATTCAGAGTATTGCTTAGTTGCTGAAGTCGATGATCAACTGGCGGGATTTATTCTCGGCACAATCATTATTAAGGCTTCATGGAAATATGGATATATAACTTGGCTGGGCATTAGTCCCAACTTTCAAAGAAAAGGGATCGCCGATCGCCTTGTCGATAAAATCATCGAGCGGATGATCGAGGATAATGTGCGGTTTATGCTCGTGGATACCGATCCCGCGAATATGCCAGCAATTAATTTCTTTACGCGCAAAGGTTTTGGCAATGCCAGAGAGCATGTTTTCCTGTCGTTAAATCTGGCTAAACACGAATATTACGGCAGGCTAATTAATTATGAACGTGATAAATCGGAGCGCAATCGCCCCCGCTTACGCCGACGTACTTAGCAAATTGCAGTTGATTCGAGAGCGAAATAGTTTAATGCGATCTGGCTATCAGCTTGAATTTGCGCTTTCAGGGCATCAAGTGAGTCAAATTTCTTCTCAGGTCGAATGAATTTCATGAGATTGACGCTTAGCTCTTGGTCATAAAGATCGCCTTGCCAATTAAATAAATGTACTTCGACCGATCGCGTATCTCCATTTACAGTTGGACGCAAGCCAATATTCATCACACCGCAGATTTTTTTATGATTGACGATCGCTTGAACGGCATAAACACCATCACGCGGCAAACATTTTTGGGTTGGTAGTTCTATATTTGCAGTTGGAAAGCCAATCGTACGCCCTAATTGCTTGCCTTGGACGACTCTGCCAACAAGATTATAAGGACGACCGAGCAGGGCATTGGCTAAGTCGATTTCGCCTTGGGCTAATGCAGTCCGAATATTCGAGCTACTAATTCTTACAGGGGCATGATCTACGCTGCCGAAGCTCATGGTTTGTTCTGGGATGATAGTCAGGCGATCGCCCCAAATATTTTGTAAGTCATTAACATTGCCTTGGCGTTTGCTCCCGAAGTGAAAATCACAACCGACGCTGATTAATTCAACTTGGAGGGAGTCGATTAAAATTTTCTGGATAAATTCGGCAGCAGTTAGTTTCGCAAGATCGGCATCGAAGGGTAATAAAACTAACTGCTCGACACCAAGAGATTTGAGTAAGGCTACTTTTTCGTCAAAAGGGGCAAGGAGCGATCGCGTCTTATTGCTAAAAAATTCTTGAGGATGCGGTGAGAAAGAAACAACGGTGCTGGTTAAATTGTTGGCGCGATCGCGTAAAGCACTGGGCAAAATCGGTGCAATCACATGGCGATGTCCTATATGAACGCCATCAAAGTTGCCGAGGGCGATCGCAGTAGGACGAGAAATTTGGGTTGGATCAAAAATTACTCTCACGCTTAATATTTTGACACAATTGAAACCAAAAAATGGCAGATATGTTGAGCCAGCCTCCTACTTTTTTGCTTTCTAGGCTCAAGTAAATTATCTAGGGCGAATTGTCATGAGATTCTGGTATGTTTGAGGTTCGCCGTTAGCTGACAATCCATGACCGTTAGAGAAACTTTTCGCCGCACCAAAATTGTTGCTACTATCGGGCCCGCGACCAGTAGCCCCGATATGATTCGCCAGCTTATTGAAGCGGGCGCAAGTACTTTTCGCCTCAATTTTTCCCACGGCACTCACGCCGATCACCATCGCAGCATTTGTAATATTCGCCAAGTATCTAGCGAACTAAATCAACCTGTCGGCATTTTGCAGGATTTGCAAGGGCCCAAAATTCGATTAGGTGTATTTAAAGATGGCCCAATTACTTTAGAAAAAGGTGACAAATTTACACTGACTAGCCGCAAAGTTGACGGAAATTCCCAAATTAGCTGCATTACCTATGACACCCTTGCTGAAGAAGTGCCAATTGGCGCGGTGATTATGCTTGATGACGGCAAAGTAGAAATGGTCGTCAAAGATGTAAATGTCGAATTAGGCGATCTTTATTGTTCCGTAGTTATCGGGGGAGTCCTTTCTAACAATAAAGGAGTAAATTTCCCGAATGTGCATTTACTGGTTAGTGCTGTTACCGAAAAGGATCGCGAAGATTTACGCTTCGGTCTGTCTGAAGGTGTGGACTGGGTTGCCCTAAGTTTTGTCTGCACTCCTGAAGATGTTCTCGAAGTTAAGGATCTGATTGCTGCATCAGGTCGCCATGCTAGTCTTATTGCCAAAATTGAGAAACATGAAGCGATCGCCAATATGGAAGCGATTCTCTCGGTTTGCGATGGCGTGATGGTAGCGCGGGGCGATCTTGGTGTGGAAATTCCTGCTGAAGATGTGCCGATCGCCCAAAAGCAATTAATTAAAACCGCCAATCGTCTCGGTATTCCTGTCATTACTGCGACGCAAATGCTCGATAGCATGGTCAGCAGCCCCCGTGCAACTCGCGCCGAAATTTCGGACGTAGCTAATGCGATCATTGATGGAACTGATGCGGTCATGCTCTCAAATGAAACTGCGGTGGGTAAATATCCGATCTTGGCCGTGGAAACAATGGCAAGAATCGCGGTGCGGATTGAGCGCGAACAGGATTTGCAAATGCAACCCATTAAAAGCATGGGTCGCGCTGTGCCGAATGCGATCAGTCAGGCGGTCGGCAATATCGCGATGCAATTAGATGCAGCCGCGATCGTTACCCTCACTAAAACTGGTTCTACCGCTCGCAACGTCAGTAAATTCCGCCCACCGATTCCAATTTTGGCAGTTACGCCCAATGTCCAAGTGGCGAGACGCTTACAGATGGTTTGGGGTGTGCAGCCAATGGTTTTAGTCTCGTTGCCATCGGCGCGTCAAAACTTTGAAGCCGCGCTTAATCTTGCTCAAGAAATGAAATTGCTTGCCGCAGGCGATCTCGTGGTGATGTCAGCAGGAACTCTGCAAGATGTTTCAGGTTCGACTGATTTGATTAAGGTTGAATTTGTTTCATCGGTAGTTGGTAAAGGCTTGAGTATTGGCTCTGGCATTGTCCATGGTCGGGCTAGGGTTGCTTTCCATCATCTTGATGTGCGCGATTTTAATGAAGGTGAGATTCTGGTCATCGATCGCACTGATGCTGATTATATTGATGTGATTCGCAAAGCATCAGCCGTAATCACTGAGGAGTCGAGCCTTGATTCCCACGCGGTTGTGATTGGTCGCAGACTAGGCATTCCGATTTTGATTGGCGTACACAATGCTACAGGCTTCATCCGCGATGGTGAACCGCTTAGCGTCAACTTCAGCAAAGGCATGATCTACTCTGGCTCGCGATCGGACGATTTAACATTTTAGTTATAGTGTATGGAGTTTGCTTAGCGAACTCTATACATTTTCTATATTGAGTGAATCATGCAAAATTTTGCTTTTTATAATCCAGTCAAGATTCTATTTGGCAAAGGTCAAATTGCGAATATTGCAGCAGAAATTCCTGCGGATGCAAAAATCCTTGTCATCTATGGCGGCGGCAGCATCAAAACCAATGGAGTTTACGAGCAAGTAAAAGCTGCCCTTACAGGTCGTGATTTTCTAGAATTTGGT
This sequence comes from Pseudanabaenales cyanobacterium, assembly GCA_038225745.1. Lineage (GTDB taxonomy): Bacteria > Cyanobacteriota > Cyanobacteriia > Pseudanabaenales > Pseudanabaenaceae > Pseudanabaena. Next base: position 21,819 of record JBBRQX010000001.1, read on the forward strand.
GGAGTTGAAGCAAATCCACATCTAGAAACTTTGCTAAAAGCAGTGGAATTGATCCGTGCTGAAGGGATTAATTTTCTGTTAGCAGTGGGCGGTGGCTCTGTCGTTGACGGTACAAAATTTATTGCGGCTGCCGTGAATTTTGAGGGCGATCCTTGGGATATTCTGGCTAAACAAGCGGCGGTAAAATCAGCGATTCCATTTGGTGCAGTGTTGACTTTACCTGCCACTGGTTCAGAAATGAATACGGCTTCTGTAGTCACCAAATGGGAAACCAAGGAGAAGTTGTTTTTCTCTAGCCCCTTTGTATTTCCTAAATTCTCAGTATTAGATCCTGAGACGACTTACTCTCTACCGATGCGTCAAGTCAGTAATGGAATTGTCGATGCCTTTACCCATGTAATGGAACAGTATTTGACCTATCCCGCCAATGCACCATTGCAAGATCGGATGGCAGAATCCATTCTCCAAACCTTGATCGAAGAGGGCCCTAAAACCGTAGCAGATATCCATGATTACGATGCCCGCGCGAATGTGATGTGGTGTGCGACGCTGGCGCTAAATGGATTAATCGGTGTCGGTGTCCCTCAAGATTGGGCAACGCATATGATCGGGCATGAGTTGACGGCGCTGCATGGTCTCGACCATGCTCAAACCTTGGCGATCGTTTTGCCAAATACGATGACCGTGAGACGCGATCGCAAACGTGAGAAGCTCTTACAATATGCCGATCGCGTTTGGGGCTTGGTCGATGGTACGGAAGAGTCACGCATCGATCAGGCGATCGCCAAAACTCGCGACTTTTTTGAGGCTGTTGGTGTTCGCACTAAGCTCTCAGATTATGGCGTAGGACTAGATGTAATTCCGTTAATTAGCGATCGCTTTGAGAAGCGTGGTTTTGTCGCTCTTGGTGAGCATCAAGATGTTACGCCCAAAGTTGTCGCTCAGATTTTAACTCTTTGCGCTTAATGTTTTCGCAAAAAGCGCTGCATTGCAGCGCTTTTTGTAAGTTTATACTTTGGGCGATCAACAATCATCTTCTCAA
>JBBRQX010000002.1:0-22316 GCA_038225745.1 Pseudanabaenales cyanobacterium
GAATTTCAGTGAAGAAATCAGTACCGCGACTCAGAAAAAAATTGTCCTCACTAATCTGAATAGTGGCTATGTCCAAAAAGGAATCGCTCGCTATACGCCCAACTGGGGCGGCATGTATTCGCCAATCACGGAAAACGAACTTTTGATTGTTGTGCGAGGCGATCGCGTGGTTTCTCATTATCAAAGCAACGCTGTCGGTGTGGGACAGATTGCCATCCCCAGCGATGGATATATTTTAGTGGCAAGGCAATCGCCTGAAGCGGCGAAACAATTACCCGTGGGCATGGTTGTGCGCGGTCGTCAGTCTTTCATTCCTGACAAGTTTGCTAGCTTCCCTAACTTAATTGGCGCAGGTCCACTGCTGCTTAAAAATGGCAATCTATCTTTAGATGGAAAAGCCGAAAAATTTCAAGCAGGATTTGATACTCAAGCCGCCGATCGCAGTGCGATCGCCACAACCACAAAAAAAGGAAAACTGCTTCTTGCCACAGTTCACGCCGCACCTCAAGGAGTTCCACCCAATTTGCTCCAAACTGCGGAAGTTCTCAAAAAGCTTGGCGCGATCGATGCGCTTAACCTTGATGGTGGTAGTTCTTCAACCATTTTCCTTGGTGGCAATGTTCTTAATACAGATGCGAGCGAGATTGCGCTAGTTAACAATGCGATCGCGATCTTTATCACGCCACCACCAAGCAAACCCCAGTTTTAGGTTGCGGCGCGGAGCGCCGCAACGTTAATTCTTAAATGTATGCAACGCCGCAACGCGACGGTTTTTTGCTTGGATTTATACAAACTCGACATCTTCGTAAATGTCATTGATCGATATTTCTAAAGCGATCGCCTCAAATTGGATTATTGACTCCGCTCCAAAAATTTCAGGTTGCCAATCGTTACGACGACGATAAATTGTGAGGCTAGGTCGATCTTGGGAAATAAGAATATATTCTTGAAGTGATTCTAGATTGGGATAATTACGAAGCTTCTCATTACGGTCAATGCGCTGGGTCGAGGGAGAAAGAACTTCGATAATTAGACAGGGTTTTGTTTTGCAATAGCGATCGCGATCTTGAGCATCACAAACCACAGAAAGATCGGGATAATAAAAAATCTTAAGGTTAGGAATCCAAATTTTCATATCCGATGAAAATACCCGACAGCCTTTGCCACGAAGTTTTGTTCTTAGTAATGAATAGAGATTTACGGCAATCAAGCTATGCTGCTCACTACCGCCAGACATCGCATAGATCTGTCCATCAACAAACTCATGACGGCGATCGCTAGTCAATTCAAATTCAAGATATTCTTCTTCAGTGAGAATTTGGGGTTCTACTAAGGCATACATTAGTTTCTCTCGATTTTAAGTATGGGATCTAAGTGTAATAAAAACCAAAACCTAAAAAGCTGTGGCGCACGCTGTGCGTGTGCCACAGCTTTTTGGGTTTTAGGCTACTTAGTTACTGGTTTTATTTTAGCTTTTTAGGCAATACTGCTGCGCTTGCGGGACTCTTTGTAGGAAGTCGTCACATTGCGTAAACCCGATTTTACCATTTGCTGCTCCAAAATCGCAAAAAAGCGGCGGCGATCGCTACTCGTAACCACCGCTTGATTATGAGCTTCCGCAAGTGCAACAGGATAGCCATAGCCTTTCTGAACTTGCGCGAAAATTATTTGCAAAGCTTGCGATCGCATTTCCACATCGAGAGCCGTCCAAGCTGGCATCTCGATTCTGGCGATTTCTGTGCCGACATGAAGATAGCAAAAATAAACCTGATGCTCGCCATATTCTTGCAAAATCCGCGCCTGACTTTTCCAGAGAGGACTGCATTCACCTACTTTTAGCAACCGATTCCACAATGCACCATCGCGCAATGGTTGGAGTTGACTGCATGGTGCAGAATCAAGCGGTTTCGCAGAGCAGTGAGTATTACAATCAGGCTGCTCAAATGGACATAATTCTAAACGTAAAAAGTTAGTAGCTTCGGCAGCACGAGGAGCGCTGATATATCCTGCTAGAGGAATTTTCTGGGCTTTGAGTTTGTCCCATGCAGTGAGAATATCTGGCAAAAGTTGCGATCGCGCCTCGGCAGAAATATCATCAAATTCCCAATGAACTAACGCGCCATCAGTGAAGGCAAGTATTGGTGGTTTGGGAAATTGCGATCGCGTTTCGATTGCTAAATTTGCTAGAGCGACATTTTCAGCAACTGTACGCTTAAGCGACATCCATTGCTCAGTCTGGATTCCCCATTGTCGCGCTTTATAAAGGTCTTCTGTTTTATAAAACACTTCAGGAATATTATCGAGTAATGGATAGATTCCAGAATTATAGTAAATTGCGACTCTACCAATATTAATCAAATAGCAATAAGCGATTTCATGGCGGCTAGGTGCAATTTGGGAGCCATCAGTGGCGAGGACGATGTGCGGTGTAGTAATTGGGGCGATCGCTTGAGTTTGCGATAAAGGTTCAATCGGTTCTGCACAATTAAAAATTAGGCGATCGCGCCATTGGGTAATTGCTTGAGAATGCTTCACCTGATTTACAGTTGCTTTCTGAAATATAGTTTCAGCGCGATCGAGTTTGACGGTCAATTGCTGAGCCTCTCTCTGCAATTGTTCAGACATCCCTTGCATCTGTCCCATCAGTTTCTGTAAATCCAGCATAGTCACCTGTAAATGCGATCGCTTATCACAAAATCTAAATGAAGAAAATTATTTATGATAGGCACTTTTGCGGCTCAGTCACGCTCCAATCATAGCCTACTTGATATTCGCGATCGCTCTAAACGAACGCTAAAACCATAAGCTAAAATGCGATCGCTCCCTTTACCTTTAAACTATTGGCTTGGATTCAACGTATTTACTAAGTGGATATGCGCTCAACTACTTTGTTACTATGTAATTTTTCATAGAAAAATCTAAGTTTTATTACCTAAAGTCCGCATTGTGAGTGACACTGTTAGCCAACTCGCATCAATATTAGGCTAATATTATTTATGTTGAAGAGTCTGTAAAACTAGGATTGATTATTGCTGATAGAGGACGTATGAAACTTAAAAGAGCCTGTATCAAGGGCTTAAACGATAAAGTTGACTGTAACATTGAATTTCACGATGACATAAATATTGTCACGGGTATAAATGGATCTGGCAAAACAACATTATTGAAAATGCTCTGGTATGCAATTTCAGGAAATATCGAGCACCTTATATCTGAAATAAATTTTGAATCATTTAAATTAGAAACAAGTTATTACGATTTATCTTTAAACAGTAAAGATACTGGCATTGATTGGGAATATGCTGCGAATGATATCAAAAAAAATGGTCAGATTAATTTAGGCGAATATAACCCAACAGGGGGGATTGAATCATTCAAATCTCTAATTATAGAAAGTAGAAAATCATCTCTTTTCTTCCCGACTTTTAGAAGAATCGAAGGAGGATATTCAATGGTAAATGATCAAACTGTTGGACGTATTGCCAAACCACTTCAGTCTTTTTCATTATTAACAGGTGCATTCCCTCTTAGCGCTAGTATATTACAGAGGGAAAGAGATATAGATAATACAAGCATAAAAGACGAATTTACTAAATTATCAAATCGTTTAAGCATTGAAAATCACAAATTTATTTGTGCTATGTCAACTCATGACCTTGGTACATTACTAAGTACACGTCATGCTGAAATATCTGAAAAGATTAATAAGTATTCTGTTGCATTAAATAATTCACTTGTTAGTCAGATTGAAGGTATAAAATCGGGAATTAAAGATGACAAGCAAGAATCTATCGCTATTCTTAGCCGACTACAGCAAGAAATCACAACTGTTAATGATAAACGTGAACAACTTTTCCAGCCTTTCAAGGTCTTATCTGAGTTAGTGACAAAAGTTTTGCATTACAAGGGAATTAAACTTGATACTTTTACTCTTGGAGATTCGATTGATGCTATAGATTCCAAGCTTCTTTCTGCTGGAGAACAACAAATGCTTAGCTTTCTTTGCTATAACGCATTTTATGAGAACTCAGTAATATTTATTGATGAGCCTGAGTTAAGCCTCCATCCTGATTGGCAGCGTCGATTATTTCCAAATTTGATGAAGCAACAGTCAAGTAATCAGTTTATTGTCGCAACCCATTCTCCACTCATATACTCTAAGTATTCTGACAAGGAAATAATACTTTCTGAGGAGAAAGGTGAATGAGTAAAGGTAGAGAACTCTCTGAACAGGAAATTATAGATCTAATAAGAGAAGAAAAGTCAATTCTAACGATCTTAGTTGAAGGTAAAGATGATGCTTCAGTGTATAGGTATTTAGAAGATAGAATAAATGAGACAATTAATATTAGTAGTGATGATGTTGATGTTTTTAAATGTGGTGGTAGAACTACTTTAATTAATCTTTTTAAAAGAAGACAAGAGTTTAAAAATGCAAGAGTTGTTTTTGTTGCTGACAAAGATATGTGGTTTTTTGTCGGTATTCCCGCAGAATATGATAACGAAATAGTATTTACAGATGGATATTCCTTAGAAAATGATCTTTACATAGAATCACATTTTAATAGTTTGTTAACTAGAAAAGAAAAAGCAGATTTTTTTAATTTGATACAATGTCTGTCAATTTGGTTTGCTTTTGAAGTAAACAAATACAAACAAGATGGTGTATGTAAATTAAATGTGAGTATAGATGAAGTATGTCCAAATGGTACTTTATGTAATGAGTTTAAACAAAATATCAATTTTATTCAGCCGACTCAAGAAATTATAGATATGATCTGTCTCGATTACACTAGAGCGCTTCGTGGTAAACAATTATTTGATGCTCTAATAAAGTTTGTTAGCCCTCACAAGAAGAAACGAGAAACTAAATATAGCCGTTTACATCTGCTGGAAATGGGAGCAAAGTTTCCCAATCCACGTATAGATTTACTTGTTAAAAGTATTGTTGATAAGTTTAAAGAATATGATTGAGTAAAACGTAAAAATGCGGGAGAGTTCTGTAATCCCTTCAAGTTCGGCAACTTGCTCGTTAGTCAGGCGATCGCGCTTTTTTTATTCTAGAAGATTTTCTAGTCGATTCTGTAATTTATCTATTTAAGTAGAAAAAAAGCAGCGCATCGCGCTGCTTTTTTGTTGCTTGAAATAACATCTAGACTGAAACAGTCTGCCACTCTAGTTTGTCTAATGTGAGTGAACGCTCCAGCGCCCGCTCAAAGCTATCAAGCTTCGGCTCAATTAGATAAGGCTCGCCGACATAGCCTTGAATCGCTTCTTGAGTCTTCAATCCATTGCCTGTGATGTAGACAACCGTTACTTCTTCAGGATCGATTTTGCCAGCTTCTACCAGCTTCTTCAGAACAGCGATCGTCGTGCCGCCAGCAGTCTCGGTAAAGATGCCTTCAGTTTCAGCAAGTAATTTCATCGCTTGAATGATTTCGTCATCGTTGACCATTTCGATATTGCCATTGGTCTTGTGCGCGATGTCGATCGCATAGATACCATCAGCAGGATTACCGATCGCCAAACTCTTGGCAATGGTTTTAGGCTTAACAGGCGTAATAAAATCGCGACCTTCTTTAAATGCGGCGGCAATGGGAGAGCAACCTTCCGCTTGTGCGCCACTGAACCGAACAGGTTTAGCATCGACTAAGCCTACTTTCACAAACTCATTGAAGCCTTTGTAAATCTTGGTGAACAGTGAACCAGAAGCCAAAGGTGCAACGATGTGATCGGGAAGTTTCCAGCCAAGTTGTTCGATAACTTCATAACCGAGGGTCTTGGAACCTTCGGAATAGTAAGGACGCAAGTTGATATTTACAAAACCCCAACCGTGAGTATTTGCGACTTCTGAGCAGAGGCGGTTTACTTGGTCGTAGTTGCCATGTACCGAGAAAACTTTGGGATTGTAAATCGTTGTGCCGAGGACTTTGCCAGCTTCGAGGTCAGAAGGAATGAATACGCAACATTCCAAGCCTGCATGAGCAGCGATCGCGGCGGTGGAGTTCGCTAAGTTGCCAGTGCTAGCACATGCCACGGTGGTGAAGCCAAGCTCAACGGCGCGGCTGAGGGCAACTGAAACCACGCGATCCTTAAAGCTTAAGGTGGGCATGTTCACGGCATCATTTTTAATGTAGAGATTTTTGATGCCGAGACGCTTGGCAAGGCGGTTTGCCTTAAGTAAAGGAGTCATGCCTGTGGAGACATCGATATAATTTTCAGTTTTGACGGGTAAGAAATCACGGTAGCGCCAAATCGAGAAGGGACCAGCTTGAATCGTTTCACGGCTGACTCTAGCGGCGATCACATCGTAGTTATAGGCAACCTCTAAAGGACCAAAGCATAATTCGCAAACGTGCATCGCCTTAGCTTCGTATTCTGCACCGCACTCTTTGCACTTGAGATTACTGAATGTATCAACGCGAGTATCAATGCGCTCGCTGGTGTAAGGAGAGGCAATAGTTGCAGTCATGGTCTTGGTTGCCCTTTTATTCGTTAAAGGTTTTGATTTGATTTTTTTATTGAACTGAACTCTAACATAACCTTTTATAGTCGTCAAATATACCCGACTAAAATAGTCGGGTATTAAAAATATAGATTTATACTCTTTCCCAACCAAAGGATTAAGTGGGTAGGCGCAATAAAAAATAAAAACCAAAAAGCTATGGCGCACGCTGCGCGTGCGCCATAGCTTTTTGGTTTTTTGCCTAGCTAATTAGCGGTGCGGTGCTTTGCACCACACCGCTAATTCTTGTTTTTTTTGCTGGGAAGGCAGAACCGTTTTATATTCCGTCATCTTTTGGGCTTGTTATGATAAAGGTTGATGATTTTGATTACTTTTTCAACACGTTTTAAATACTATGGCAATGTTCGATATTCGTACCCCTTGGCAGCCCACCGCCGATCAACCGAAAGCGATCGCCCAATTATTCGATGGGTTGCAAAAAGGACTGCGTTATCAAACTCTTTTGGGTGCGACGGGTACTGGCAAAACCATGACCGTCGCCAATGCGATCGCCCAATATCAAAAGCCGACTTTAGTTCTCGCTCACAATAAAACTTTAGCGGCGCAGCTTTGCAATGAATTGCGCGAATTCTTTCCCAATAACGCGGTCGAATATTTCATTAGTTATTACGATTACTATCAGCCTGAAGCCTATATTCCCGTTACCGATACTTATATTGAGAAGACGGCTTCGATCAACGATGAAATCGATATGTTGCGTCACTCAGCAACGCGATCGCTATTTGAGCGTAAAGATGTGATTGTGGTCGCCTCGGTAAGCTGTATCTATGGTTTGGGCATTCCCGAACAATATCTCAAGGCTTCGATTCCCTTGGGTGTGGGTGTGGAATATGATCAGCGAGAATTGTTAAAAGCGCTGACCAATGTGCAGTATGAGCGTAACGATGTGGAAATGGGGCGCGGAAAATTTCGGGTCAAGGGTGATATTTTAGAAATTGGGCCCGCTTATGAAGATCGCACGATTCGGGTAGAATTTTTTGGGGATCAGATTGAAGCGATTCGCTATGTTGATCCTGTTACTGGCGAGATTTTGCAAAGTTTAGAAGCTGTAAATATCTATCCTGCGCGGCACTTTGTCACACCCGAAGATCGTTTAGAAATTGCTTGTGTAGAAATTAGAGAAGAGATGGAAGCGCGGCTAGAGGAGCTAACCAATGCAGGGAAATTACTTGAGGCACAACGGTTAGAACAGCGCACAAAATATGATTTGGAGCTACTGAGCGAAGTCGGTTTTTGTAATGGTGTGGAGAACTATTCGCGGCATTTGGCAGGTCGAGAAGCAGGCGAGTCTCCCGCTTGTTTGGTGGATTATTTTCCTAAAGATGATTGGTTGTTGATTGTGGACGAGTCACATGTTTCGATCCCGCAAATTCGCGGCATGTATAATGGCGATCGCGCCCGAAAAATGACACTGATCGATCATGGTTTTCGTCTTCCCAGTGCGGCGGATAATCGTCCGCTTAAGGCTGATGAATTTTGGGGCATGGTCAAGCAATGTATATTTGTGTCAGCGACTCCCGGAGATTGGGAAATGGAAGTTTCCGAACAGGTTGTCGAACAAATCATTAGACCGACAGGCGTTATCGATCCAGAAATATTTGTGCGTCCAACTGAAGGGCAGGTTGACGATCTTTATCATGAAATTCAAGAACGGATTAAACGTAAGGAACGGGTGCTAATCACGACGCTGACGAAGAAAATGGCGGAAGATTTGACTGTTTATTTTCAAGAACGAAGTCTTTTGGTTCGCTATTTACATTCAGATATCAAATCTATTGAGCGAATTGAAATTTTGCGAGATTTACGGCGCGGCACATTTGATGTGTTGATCGGTGTGAACTTGTTGCGAGAAGGTTTGGATTTACCTGAAGTTTCCCTTGTGGCGATTCTTGATGCAGACAAAGAGGGATTTTTGAGGGCAGAGCGATCGCTGATTCAAACAATCGGACGGGCGGCGCGAAATATTGGCGGACAGGTGATCATGTATGCCGATCGCATGACTAAGAGCATGGAGAAAGCAATTTCAGAAACAGATCGCCGCCGCCTTATTCAAACTAAACACAATCAGGATAATCATATTACGCCGCGCTCAATTGTGAAGTCGATTGAAGGTAATTCGATTTTAGACTTTTTGACTTTATCACGTCGCTTAAATGAGCGCCAACTTGAGTATGTGGCAAATAATGCGAAAGATATTTCGCTAGATGAGATTCCCGCTCTAATCGGACAATTAGAAGTGCAAATGAAAGAGGCTGCGAAAAAACAAGAGTTTGAGGAAGCTGCGACTTGTCGCGATCGCATTAAGTCTTTACGCGATCGCCTTCTTGGAAAATAAAGTCTATTCAACTACAAGACAAATCATATAGTAGCGATTCCTGCCTGTAGGGTTTTGAGTGCTGTTGGCATATCTCCTGCCAGCAATGACGCTACATTTAGCCATAGCCCCGCAAACTCTCGACTGCGGATAATTCCATTTTCATCAGGTTCGATTGTTTTATATACTCCATTTTCCCAAACAAAATAGTCAATCTCGCGATCAAAGGTACGCCAGACGATATATTCCTTGATGCCATTGCGTTGATAGGCGCGTTTTTTGTCGTGCAAATCATAGGAGGTGGTACTTGCCGAAATCTCGACAACTAATTCAGGCGCACCAGAAATATATCCATCTTCATCAATTTTTGCGTTGCCCCCTAATTTAAATAAAACTATGTCAGGCTGTGGCTCGTTGTCCCAGTCAAGTCTGACGGTTGGTTCATTGCCAAGTACCACATCAACAACAGCCATTTTATAAGTCCATAGCAGTCCGATTAAGTCGCTATGAGGTTCGGCATGGGGGACGAAACGTAAAGGTGAAGCCACGTAAACAATTCCTTCAATTAGTTCAGCTTTTTTGATATGCGGATCGGCTGCATAACGGCGCTCGAATTCGTTGCGATTTAGGCGATCGCCGTTTTCGAGATGGGGTAATAGTTCGCGGGAGTTAGTGACAACCATATTTAATCTCTATGCTTCAATCAACAAATATTTAACATAGTCATCATTAATTTTTAAAATTGTTCGCTTGTTGCCAACTGGTGATGATGTGGTCTTTTTTGATACCTGCGGCGATGAGCGTATTGGTTAAGCCTTCTTCAAAGTTGTCTTCTTCAATGATGATTTTGCGATTGCTATCGTCTTCCTTGATTAGGCGAGCATGAAACAAAATACTATCGAACCAACTTTTTTTATTCCGACTTGTAGCTAGAACTAAAAAATGCCCTGATTCGGGATCGCAAACTGGGTAGAGTTTAATTGGTTGCAAGCTAGGTTGTTCACTTGCCGCATCCTGTACTATTTTTTTAAGGATTTCTTCATACTTTAGTGAGTTATCCATTTGATAATTACCTCCTGATTTGGTTCAAAAATCAATAAGTTAATTTTACTTCGCTGGATTACAAATTTGAAAATTAGCCTTTGAAACTGAGAAATATATGCAGCTTCACTTATAGCTAAGAACAATATTCGATCTGGCTCTTGGGTTTCTAAAGCCCATTGGTAAAGCTGAAGTTGTCCCATTGTTTTTTCCAGTTCGCTAATTGCTGAAGAGGCATCAAAATCTTTAACTTCAATAGCAATTTTACGTCCTTTTTTCTCGGCTGTGAAGATCTTTTCTGCTCCTAAATCAGCTTTTAAAATTGTTTGCTCCAGTTCTAATATCAAAGGATCACTAGTAATTATCCATCCATCTTTTTCAAGAGTTCGGCGTAGTACAAAATGTAAGGTGTCGCGTCTAGACATAATAAATATTTTTTATAATTTTTTCGTAGTTAATTAAAATAATTCAGCTTGAGAGACTATAACACTTTCTTTTTCGTCGCGTTTGAAGGTGAGATCGCCGAGACTGAGATCAATATATTGCCATGATTAGCTCTAAATTTTTGACCTTGCAATGTATTATGGCGATCGCGTTTTATAAATATCACGGATTAGATAACGATGCTGAATGCTGATAATAGATAAGATTAAATCTTTACGCGATCGCTTACTTGGGAAGTGAAGTGACTAAGATGGCGATTTTTGTTTTAGATTTTAATACTTGGCAAACTTGTTTATATTCATTGTCAATATTCTGGATCGCGATCGCGATTTCTTGACGATCCGTAGCACTAGATTGATTTGAGTCTATACAAGTTTTGCATAGAAGTTCTAGTGATTGACAGAGTCTGAAGAGTTCTGAAGCTCCAAAACTTCCACTTGTTCCTTTTAATGCATGATTTTCCAATTCAATGGCAGCAAAGTCGTTTTTGCTCAGAGCAGTCTGCATCTTGGCGATCGTAATTTTTGCGTGTTCGATATAGCGATTCATCAACCCAGACAAATTCTCTGCACCAATCGAATCTTCTAATGACTTAAAGGTTTGCATATTCAGGCTTTCGCTTACTGGCTGAGACACGATCGGTTCAGTTAAGACTTCAGAGGCGATCGCTGTGGGCGTATATTTTTTGACCCTATGTAAAGCGTCCAGTAAATCTTCTGTCCGAAAGGGCTTGGTGAGATATTCATCCATCCCAGCCGCTTTAGCAGCATCGCGCGACTCCGTGAAGGCATCAGCCGATAAACCGATAATCCAAGGTTGGCGAATAGGTGATTTACGGATATTTTTGGTGGCGCTTAATCCATCCATTACGGGCATTTGCATATCCATAAAGACGACATCATAAGGTTTAAGTTGGACGGCTTCCACAGCTTTACTTCCATTGTTAACGGCTTCAGCGATATAACCGATTTGTTCTAGTATTAGCAATAAAATCTCTTGATTTACAGAATTATCTTCTACGACTAAAATCTCTAGTGGAAGATTAATCGCCAAGTTCAAGTCTTGTGGAGATTGTCTAAAGTCTTTGCTTATCATTGTTTTGGTTGGGGTGCTGGAGAAGATTTCACAAAAGGTTTCGTAGAGTTTTGATGCGGTAATCGGCTTGCTGATGTAATGATTAAAAACGTTAGCATTACCCCTCTTGATTGTTTCGGCAAAATTCAATAAAATTAAATTCAAATTAGGAAAACCTGATTGAATATCCGTCGCCAGATCCGTAACATTGATCTCAACGAGACTTCCATCAATAATCACTGCGTCGAATACGCTTAATTCGAGACTTTGTAAAGCTTCTGCCGCCGAGAAAGCAACCTGTGTATTTACAGACCACGCTTGATTATACAAAGCGATCGCTTGTCTAATTGTAGAATTGCTGCTCACCACTAAAATGTTCTTACCTTCTAAACAATCAGTATTTGTTGTTAGATTAGTAATGTTTTGACGGGTCTCCGCATTAGCGATCGCTTTAGCTTGAATGGAAAAACTAAAAGTTGAACCTTTGCCAACTACACTCTTGACACCGATTTTACCGCCCATCAGTTCGCAAAGCTGTTTGCTAATCACGAGTCCTAAGCCAGTACCGCCATACTGTCTCGTAATCGATTTATCAGCTTGACTAAAGGATTGAAAAAGCTTAGCGATCGCTTCGGGGGCAATGCCAACGCCTGTATCGCGAACGTGAAAAAGTAATTCGTGGGTATTCGTTTCTGGATCAATCAACCTAGATTTAATCGAGAGCGCAACTTCACCCTTATCGGTAAATTTAATCGCATTACTGACCAAATTGATCAGAATCTGCCGCAACCGACTGTAATCACCAATAATCTCCGATGGCACTTTTAAATTAATCAACGCCGATAGGTCTATGCACTTGTCGGCGATGCGTAATGTCATCAGATCAAAGACATCTTCCACACATTGCTGAAGCTTAAAAGGACGCGCCTCAAGTTCTAATTTTCCTGATTCAATTTGCGAAAAATCGAGAATATCGTTGATTACAGCGAGTAACACCTCACCACCTTGGCGGATTGTTGAGACATATTTTTTTTGTTCTGGAGATAGGTGAGTATTGGCCAGTATCCCCGCCATCCCGATCACGGCGTTCATTGGGGTACGCAGTTCATGACTCATCGTAGCCAGAAATTCACTCTTGGCTTTATTCGCTGATTCAGCGAGCTTCGCTGATATGAGTTTGGCTTCGGTTTGTTTGCGATCAGTGACATCTTCGACATTAATAATAAATCTCAGAGGATGCCCTTGCTCGTCTCGCATCAGGCTAACACGACTGATTACGTCAATCCTATGACCGTCTTTGTGAATATATTGCTTTTCAATCTGTACACTTTCGGTTGCGTTTTGGAGCAGATAATCTAAGGCTGCCGCAGTTTTCTTAAGAGAGTCAGGATCAGTGATCTCGTTATTAGTCATGACTAATAACTCATCGGCGGCATAGCCGTAGATTTTGCAGAAGCTCTGATTTACAATTAAGAATTCTCCATCCAAACCTATGGTGGCAATGCCAACTGGAGCGCGTTCTATCGTCCAAGTCAATAGGGTTTCCCTTTGACGTAGACGCATCTCAATGAGTTTGCGCTCGCTGATATCTTGAGCAGTTCCATAAAGTCTAACTGGTATTCCATTCTCATCCAACTCTGCATGACCAATCGCTTCAATATAACAATAAGAGCCATCGGGGCGATGCTTAGCCAAACGTATTTCTATATGGTATGACTGACCATTTCTAATGGCATTTTGGACAACTTGATTATGGGCTTCTTTATCTTCCTCTAGGTAATATTGCATAATCTCATCATACATAGGAGGAGCTAGAGATAGATCACGCCCGAAAATACGAAATAGCTCATCCGACCAAATAGTTTCATTATCCAGCACACTCCATTCCCAATTGCCAATCTTAGCAATTTTTTGTGCTTCCGTTAGTACTTTTTGACTACGTCTCAGATTCCTCTCAATTCCCTTGAGGTGGCTAATATCCCACCCTTCAAGAATCAGGAAAACCACTTGTCCCACTTCATCCTTTAGAGGACGAATTGAAAAGTCAATGGTGATAATAGTATGATTAGTACCATATACATCTACATCGTAACGGATAGAATCCCCTTTAGCCGCCTGCTTAACCGCTTTTTGTACCCGATTTTGAGCATCTTCAGATATCGATAACCAATAGGTTTCCCAAATTGGTTTACCGATTACTTCATCACGAGTAATACCGCCAAAATCCAGAACCGTTTGATTGGCTTCTAAAAAAACGCCCTCAGTGGACAGCAACCCAGTAAATTGGAAAGTATTGTCGAAAGTTCCTTTAAATCTAAGTTCGCTTTCTTTACGATCGCTGATATTAAAAGTTGAACCGCGTAAAACCTGAGTTTTACCGTCATACGCTAACCCAATCCGAGCATTGTCTTGCACCCAAATCGCTTTACCTTGAAGATTAATAACCCGATATTCACAGGAAAATGGTATTCCTGTTTCGATGGTGTCGCGAATTTCTTGCTGGACGCGATCGCTGTCATCGGGATGTACATATTCTTTCCATTTTTTAAAAAATCCTACTATTGATTCAGAATCAGGCAGACCTAACAGTTCTTTGATCTGGGGGCTGATATAGGCAAATTTTGGAGTGTCCGAGATTGGAGATATGTAGGAAATATTGGGAACTTGCTCGATCAGCGATCGGTACTGGTCATTCCAATGTTTGAGATCGTTGTTCGCTTGATCGGCATCTGTAAGTCTTTGTTGCAAAATAGCTTGCGTATTTTCTTGTTGCAAGACAGTCTCGATTTGCATGGCGACTTGATGCAATAGCAACCCATCATCCTGACTCCATTTACCGATCAAGGATTCATTGTCTAGCGCCTTGCATCGATGAACCATCAAAAATCCCCACAGTGGCTCTGCTCCTTCAGTCAACACTATCGGCACAAGCAAGTAATCTTTCGCGACAAATACTTCAGCCAAATCAATTTCACATCTAGTTAGTCCTGATGCATACAGTTCGATGATTTTATTTGTTGCACTTTCTCCCCATTGATATTCTTTTCTGAGAATATCTTCAATATTCAGTTGTGAATAAGACTCATGCTCTGAGGCGATCGCCTCAGCAACCACATGACTTTTTACATTAATCGATGGCGAATCTGGAGATTTAGTATTCTCTAGTATTTTGAATTCATGAATTGACACAGCGACAGATATATCGACTGCATGAAAATATTCAACTAATTTATCAACAGCGACTTTACAAGCTTGCTGAAAGTTACGGGCATTGCGAATAGCCTGCAAAGTCTCTGAGAAGAACAATATTCTCTCTTTACTGTATTTCATAACCATACTTCAAGCCTAGTTAAGAATATTAGAATTAACGATTATTCATTAAATCTCTCACGGTTAGGATAAGTGGCTAGATCCTTATACTTAGCAAAGCTTTATACAATCTTAACAAAAAACCAATAACAAATTGTGTAGTTAGCTACTCACAATGAACCTCAAAGCCCAAAAAGCTGCGGTCTTCGTTCCACGTAACATTAGTCATTAGTAAAAATAGCCTCGCGTAGCGAGGCTATTTTTACTAGATCAGGATTCTCTCTATGTCTAGCTCTGAAGCAGCAAAGGCAAGTTGCGAAATATCGCTCAAATCTTTGACATAGGGCAAAATTCCCAATACAGGAATCGAAGCCAGTCGCGAAATCATTTGTGGTGGGGCAAGATCCTCAATTTCTTCAGGGGTATAAACTTGAGAACAACTGAGGACAATTCCTCTTAGCTTTACTTTTTGCATATTCGCCAAAGCGACATTGGCGATCGCCTGAGAGATCGCCCCTAAGCGCACAGGCACAACCAAAATTGTGTCTAGATGCCAATCACGCGCCAAATCCGCCACGATATATTCATCGGTAATCGGTGAACCTAAGCCCCCCATAGACTCAACTAGTAAATATTTTTTTTGTTGTTGCAATTTCAGAAATTGTTGCCAAATTATACCTAGATCAATTGTTTTTCCTTCCTTGTATGCTGCGATCGCTGGGGCGATCGGTGTTTCAAAATACAAAGGTGTAATTTCAGCAAGGGTTTGCGAAAGTGAAAAAGTCTGATCATAAAACTCGCGATCGCCTGATCCCGATTGCAAAGGTTTATAAATTCCAAGCGATGTACTCGGTGTATTTGGGGATGGATCGCGATAGGTCAACCAATAAGCAGCAAGAGCCGCCGTTAAGACTGTCTTACCCACGCCCGTATCGCTGCCAACAATCAATAAAGGTTTTAGAGGTTTTGTCATTATGTAATATTCGATAAATTTTTGCTAAGTTCTATTTGGAAGACTCACCAGACTTAGATCTTAGTTTAAGCGATCGCCTGTCCTCTCATTTCCTGTAACTCTTCCCAAATATCCCGTTCTTAGGCAGCGTAGCTATAAACTGGTGTTTGGATTACACGCTGGGGTTCCTGACCATCTAAAATAATTCGCTGCAAAAACATCACAGTTGATGGAGAGAAATATTGTTCTCCTGTTTCTTCGTTTACACGAGCGGGAACGTTCTCAATTAGAAAAAATTTTCCGTTTAGCTCTAAGGAGTAGGTTACGCGCTTTTCTACAAGCTGTTCTTGATAATTATTCATTGTTAGTTCTCCTTATAGTGAAATCGTTATTCCATTTTTTGGAATCGGGTTCGTATACTGTAATTATTTTAACTAATGGTCGGATAGGATAGCTGCTTTGGATGTGAACTATACGCCCACTCTGAGTTAATCCGCAAATCAGGCAACTTGGGGCATATTTGTCGTTGGGATAGTCTTCAATAACTTGACCATTAGCGATCGCTTCAACAATCTCATGTAACCGAATCTTTCTGATAATGGATTGATCGACAGCGTGTTTGGAAAGCTCAAATTGTTCACTGATGATTTTATTACGAATTTCTTCAATGTTTGGCATAGATTGTCATTCTAGATTGGTAAATCTCGCAGGTAGTAAAAGCGATCGCCTAATCGCCTGTTCTCCCTTCTCCTGTAACTCTTCCCAAATATTCCGCTAATGGTGAAGAAGACTCAATTTAATTGGCGTTATGAATATGTACAACATCATAACTTTTAGGCGATCGTCTACTAATTTTGATCACTCAGTGTAAAATTGAGTTAGGTCTGCATCTTAGCGCGTATCATTACAATCAATATAAAATTAAACCTAATGGTGTTAAAGCATTTATGCATATAGAAAAATTGCGGATGAAGAACTTCAGGGGATTTAAAGATGTCACCATAGATTTCCCATCTAATCTTGCTGTTTTTATTGGTGTAAATGGCTCAGGCAAATCAAGCATTATCGATTGTTTAGACAACTTATTATTTGAGCTAATTAGTCCATTGCTTCGTGTCACTAGAAACACAAAGAATTCTAGTATATGGGGTATGAATAGCTTCGGAGAAAATGATATTTCTAATGGTTCTCAAGAAACTACAAATGAATTAATACTTTCATATCCAGAATTCAGACAAGCTTTTTCTAGAGACATTAAATTATTATACTGTTTTGCTTATGATTCAAACAGTGAAGAACCTCGGCGAGATTTTGTACGCAGTAGACTTGATGACATACAAAATTTCAAACAATTTATTAATAATCAGATAGATAATAATCTTAATAAAAGTATTCCGCTTATTGTTTGTTATTCCACGAAAAGAGCCGTTACATATTACAGACTTTCTGGAAGCGATCTTTTGTCTCCAAATGTCGCTAAACTATCTCAGGTTAATTGTTATACGGATGCTACTAATCAGTACAAGATTGATTTTGAAACATTTTTCTTATGGTTTAAACATAATGAGGACTTAGAACAGGAATTGAGATTAGATGGCAATTTAAATTATCAAGACTATCAATTAAGTCTAGTAAGAAGAGCAATTATATCGATATTACCCGACTATACAGATCTCAAGGTTAAGAGATCGCGTATGCAAATTGTCCTTAAAAAACTGGATCATGAATTAGTTCTTAATCAGCTTTCTGACGGCGAGAAGAACTTGTTAGTGATGGTTGCTGATATTGCGCGAAGACTTGCGATCGCAAATCCTGACCCTTCAAAAAATGCATTAGAAGGCGAAGGGATTATTCTAATTGATGAAATAGAACTGCATCTTCATCCTCAATGGCAGCGTGATATTATTCCGCGACTTACAAGCACATTTCCAAATTGTCAATTTATTGTTACAACCCACTCACCACAGGTTCTTAGCAATGTAAAAAAAGAAAATGTGTTTATTGTGGAAGACTTTCAAGTTTATCCTGCTGACGCTCATACATTTGGACGCGATAGTAACTCGATTTTATCGGAATTGATGGGAGTTTCTGAAAGACCAGAGGAAATCCAAAATAAACTAACAAAATGCTTATATAAAATAGATGAGGGTCAAATTGATGAAGCTAAAATAATGCTTCGTGAATTGTCTGATTTGATTGGTCAAAACGACTCTGAAATCGTTAAGGCAAATACTCTGATTAGTTTTCTGTCTAAGGTGAAATGAAAAAAACCATTAAACAATCAGAGCCACGATCTCTTGTAGAACATCGATCGCAATCTAATGCTGACTATGACAACTATCCAGACAAAGATAAACTCAGAGAATCTTTACTAAAAGAACAAGGATATATTTGTTGTTACTGTATGAGCCGTATTACATCTGAACAGATGAAAATAGAACACTGGAAACCTCAGACAAAATATACAGCTTTACAACTCGACTATAGAAATTTGCTGGGTGCTTGTAATGGTAATCAAGGAGCGCGTCCTCAAAATCAACATTGTGACACCAGAAAAAGTGATATTGAAATTACTATTAATCCAATCGAAGGTGACAAGAATTGTGAAAACTTAGTCAGATATCATTCTGACGGTAAAATTTATTCTGACGATGCATCCATAAACCACGATTTGAATGAG
The DNA here is from genome assembly GCA_038225745.1 of Pseudanabaenales cyanobacterium. Classification (GTDB taxonomy): domain Bacteria; phylum Cyanobacteriota; class Cyanobacteriia; order Pseudanabaenales; family Pseudanabaenaceae; genus Pseudanabaena. The sequence continues at coordinate 18,341 of JBBRQX010000002.1, forward strand.
ACTTTAAATCTAAATCTTGGTTTTTTGAAGAAAAATCGCAAAGAGGCTCTTGATGTCGTGATTCGCAAACTTGATGAGAAATTTTCAAATAAAACTTGGTCTAAAATCACCATGCAAAAGGAAATAGACAAGTTGAATACAAGAGATGAAAATGGTTTCTACGATGTATATTGCCAGTTTATAGTTTCATACTTGCAGTCTAAGTTATAGCGATCGCCTAATCGATTCCGCTTTAACTTTCCAGTGCCGCAGTTTTGTATGCCATTGTCAATTTCTTTGAATTGGCGTTTTCTTGAAAACTCGATAAGCATCTGTGCCACTCTCATAAGCTCGCTTCGAGTTCTCATCATTCACCCATACCAAAACAATGATCTTCGCCTCTAGGTGATATCGAAAAAATAGCCGATATTGTTGAAAAAACTTAGCCCGGAACCAATGCTTATAATCATTTCCGAGCGTTGTACCCTGACGATATTCAGAACGAGTTGGATCTTGTGGAATTACCTCAAAAGCTAACTTAGCGATCGCCGCCAAACGCTTAGTCGCATTCTTTTTCTGATAATCTTGAGGATACTTTTGCTGTAAATGTTCAACTTGTTTAACAAGTTCCTCAACTTGATTGAGAAACAGAGGATGAGCAAATATTTTCCATCCATTAATCACAATTGTCTGATGGTCAGGCAAAGCTATTCATCCTCATCCAACAGTGGAACATCAATATCTACCTCAACATCAGCCACCAAAGATTGAATGCGGCTTACAAGATTAAAGCTAATTGCGGTTAAATACTGAGGATTCTTTTCGATATCTTGAGTCAAAAAATTGAGAAACTTATCAAGGATCGGATCGCTTTGTTGAACCCGCGAAATCAGTACCGTACCATCAGCCTGAAGCGTATAGCAAATTTTATCGCGCTTATTTAAGCCAAGAGACTTGCGGACAGATTCGGGAACCGTAGTCTGATAGCGATCGGTAAGCGTAGATTCTAAATATGAGGTTGTTGGGAGAGCCATCGCAACTTGGTAATTTAAGATTCTATATTTGATGGTAATGCAATTGCATTACCTTGTCAAACTAGCTAATTATGAATTTTTTTAGACAAAGAGCTTAAACCTCATCGGCGGCAGAAATATTAGGAGCGATCGCCTCCACATTTTCAGCAACAGCTTGACCTTGATGTTGACGAAACCACCTCAAGGCAGCATTAGCCAACCGACTACCCACCAACTGACCCTCAAAACCAAACTCACCATACAAACCAGCCGACAACTTTTGCAAACCCGCATCCGTCAGCGACATTCTTACCACCTTTTTATCATCGGTTTGCGCGATCGCCCCACCATCAGCAAGCTCTTGCAAACTCACCTCATAAACCGCCTTCTTATCCTTACCCTTATAAGGACGCAAAAGCTCACTTCTCTTAACTAACCCTTGACCACTTCCCAAATCCCATAGATTTAGAAGCAAACGAATCTCTGTATTGACTGTACTCATTGTTATTTATTAGGTTGCGAACCTGAACTATGTAAAAAATTGCAAGGAAACAAGACAAAACTAAAATGGAGCGATCGCACTTAGTATTTTTAGGATAATACCTTTTCGCCCCAATTTTCTAAATTTTCTAAGAACAAAACTATTAATTGCTAAACCCCGCAACTCAAACAAGCACCCAGTCACAATTTATAGATAACGCGATCGCCCAAAACAAAGGTACGATTTTCAATGGATTCTCAACTATACACCGCAACCGTCATGGATCACCCCAAAGACTTAGGCTACACGCAGCCAGCCGAATGGCAACCCCACAGCGCTTGTTGGCTAGCCTTCCCCAGCCACCCCGACCTGTGGTTAGAAGACCTTGATCGCGTCCAAGCCGAATTTGTCGCCCTAGCCAAAGCGATCGCCACATCCGAACAACTAGAAATCTTAGTCCTCGAAGAAACTGCCGCACTAGCCAAACAACTCCTCAGCGACTTACCCGTGCGCTTTCATCAGATCCCCTTTGGCGATATCTGGATGCGCGACATCACCCCTATCTACATCAAAAATGCTGACGGAAAACTAGGCGCTTTACATTTTCAATGGAACGGATGGGGCGGTAAATATTTACTAGAACATGACGATCTCGTAGCTGATAATATACTCCAAACCCTTGATATCCCTAAATTTGAATTTGATTGGATACTCGAAGGCGGCGCGATCGAAGTTGACGGCGAGGGAACCTGTCTCACCACCAAGCAATGTCTACTCAATCCCAATCGCAATCCCAATATAGATCAAGAGGCGATCGAATCTGAACTAAAAAAAGCTCTAGGCGTAGAAAAAATTCTTTGGATCGAAGCAGGGCTACTCAACGACCACACCGACGGACATATCGACACTATCGCCCGTTTCATTGCCCCGTACACAGTTATGTGTATGCAACCAACTTCCGAAGACGATCCTAATTATCAAGTTCTCAACCATATTGCCGAACAGTTAGAATCGATGACCGATGCCAAAAATCGAAAATTAAATGTAATTAAGATTCCATCCCCAAATCTCATTCTTGATGACGAAGGCGAAATCATGCCAGCCAGCTATCTCAACTTCTACATTTCCAACGACAGCGTGATTATTCCCACCTACGGCTCCACAAATGACGAACTAGCAGTTCAAGAAATCGCCAAACATTTTCCTAACCGCAAAGCGATCGGGCTTCCCGCCAAACATATTCTTCTAGGCGGCGGTGCATTCCACTGCATTACCTGCCATCAACCCCAATAGAAGAGTCAGCGCTGACTTTTCTTAATTCCTAATTTTATAAATACGAGAAATAAATTATGTCATGGATAGAACTAAATCTCGATACCACCAACGAAGCCGTTGATTGGGTTTGTACATTACTAGCCAATGCGATCGCCCCTGAAGATATGCAAATCAGCGAATATCGAGACAGCGATCCCAAATGGACATTCACCATTCAAATATACCTACCCGAAAATGCCCAAATCCATCAGCGTATAGAAGCGATCGCCAAAATCCTCATGCCACTGCATCGCACAGGCATGACCAGTCAATTACAAACCTTTATCATCGAACAAAAACCAAATCAAATAGAACCATCCCAAGGTTCAGCAAATTCTTTAGTAAGACGCATAGGCGATCACTTCGTAATCCTATCTCCTGATTCAAACTATGAAGCGAATAACCCACAGGAAATCATCCTACATCTGCAAAATAGTCTCGCCTTTGGCAGTGGCTTACATCCCGCCACAATCCTCAGCTTACGACTATTAGAACGCCATGTCACCCCCTCACTCCACACCCTTGATCTCGGCTCAGGTTCAGGCATTCTCAGCGTCGCCCTAGCCAAACTTGGCGCGACTGTATTAGCGATCGACAATGATCGCATCGCCGTCACCGCCACAGAAGAAGCGGTACAACGCAACCAAGTCTCCCAAAAAGTTACAGCAACATGCGCCAGTCTTGGCAGTGCCAGCCAACTAGGACACTGGATGGGCAGCGATATTCTTGAAGATATCCCCGCGATCGCCGCCGATGGACAATTTGATTTGATCGTTGCCAACATTTTTGCACGAGTACACATTTCCCTCGCCAATGAATTTTACAAAGCCCTACGTTCTACTTCCACCCATACAGGAATCTTAATCACCGCAGGCTATACCAGCGATCGGGAAGAAGATATCACTTCCGCCATGATTGCAGCAGGTTTCTCAGTATGCGATCGTGAACAAATCGATGAATGGATCGCGATCGGCTATCGCGTTTTTTAGAACAACCAGCAACAAGAAAGCCCGAAAGAACTAAGTTCTCTCGGGCTTTCTTGTTTTAGTATTAAGCTTGGCATCGAGCTATTTTCCCGTAGGGCTACCCCTAAAGTATCTTCACCGTGACAGCGTTTCACAACTGAGTTCGGGATGGGTCAGAGTGGTACCACCGCACCATAGACACCAAGCAAACTTAATGGGTTTAC
>JBBRQX010000003.1:0-21261 GCA_038225745.1 Pseudanabaenales cyanobacterium
CCATGTCGGCAATTGCTTTCTTACAGCCAGATATGCCCCCAGCAAAACCCCTGCAACTGTAAAGCGAAACCAAGTAACTGTGAAGGGATCTAGCTCTTGGAGGACGATTTTGAGGGCTATCGCCAAAAATCCCCACAGCAAAACTGTGAGCAGTGATAGCGCTAGCCCTAAACGCGATCGCCCAGAAACTTGATGTAGACGCATTGAAGTTTGGTATTTATAACTTAATTAAGAAGGGGCGCAAAGCACTCGTTCTCGTCCTTATGATGCAAACATATCGACACTAGAAGAATAAATCGGCTCAACATGAATGGCGATGACACGTTTAGGACGGACTAGCAAAATTTCATTTAGTTCTGCTCTCACAGGAATCGGCATGAGATCATCTTCATTAGCCTTGGCCTTAAATTGCGATGCATACCAAGTTTTGACTTCTTCGATGGTCGTAAATTTTGTTATCACCTCCTGCCCACCTTCTAGCTTTAAATGCACGATGTACTCATTAGGCTTTTTCGGTTCTCTCGCCATTTCGATCCACTCTGTCTAAATTTCACTTAATTATGGTGAATTATACAGCGCTTTGCGCTGCCATAAAGCCCAGAGAAATTTTTGAAAGTGCAGCTTTGCGGCACTTTCAAAAATTTCTCTCAAACCCCAAAAAGCAAAAGCGGCGCGTTGCGCTGCCTTTCCTTTTTGGGGTTTTATGTAGAAGTGATTGGCGCTGCGATAATATTGATGGTCAAAACCAAGTAATTTTTTAAAAGGCTTGCAAAATAAGGCTTTTAAAAAATTATTTGGACATTAAACGAAGGAATCTAGAGTGAAAATTCATAAGTGGGCGATCGCCATATTATTGTGGGGTTTCCTGTTTAGAGCTGTATGCGCGATCTATCTGAACATGGGCTTTGATGAAACTTACTATTACCTCTACACCCAAAATCTCAACTTAAGCTATTTCGATCACCCGCCCCTCGTCGCCTTGACAGCAGGGATTGGCGTATGGCTCACAGGCGCAGTTACCCCTTTCACATTGCGGATTGGCGGCGTTGTACTTTATACAGGCACATTAATCTTTGCTTATCTGGCTAGTAAAAAACTATTTGGCGATCGCACAGCCACTTTAACCCTAGCAATTCTGACCACAATTCCGATTTTTCAGATTGCCTTTGGTATCCTGACGCTGCCTGATAACGCTTTGATGTTTTTCTGGATGGCTTGTTTATGGGTTGCTGCCGAAGAATTTTTCCCATCCGATCAAGCTGACCAATATCAGCCGACCTATCGCCTTGCGATCATTGGCTTATGTGTGGGATTAGCATTTTTAGGTAAATATCATGGGCTACTGCTGGGTGGGGGACTGGGGCTATTTTGCTTGCTCAGTCAACGCCATCGAGTAGCTTTGTTCTCAAAATGGACATTAGCGGCGATCGCATTATTCGCGATCGCTATTTCTCCCGTTCTAATCTGGAATGCTCAACATGAATGGGCTTCATTTCGTTTTCAAAGCGGGCGAGCAGTGCCGACTCAGGGTTATAACCTAGAGCGATTATTAGGAACGATCTTATTAGCACTTCTCTATCTTTTCCCCACTTTTGGCATTCCATTATGGTGGACAAGTTTCCGCACCGTGGGCGAATTATTTTCTAATCGCCACGCAAAAAATGATGCTGATAATCAGGAATTGGCGATCGCCGAAGATCTGCTTCGTAACAAGCAATTATTAATTCTCTGCGTATCGATGCCGATTTTCTTTGGCTTTACCTTCATGGGAGGATTCATTCAAATTCTGCCCACATGGCATATGCCAGGATTTTTTGGCGCGACCCTATTGCTAGGCGAAAGGGCAGCGCAAGTGCAGTTAAAACGTCCTAAATTTATTCGTAACTGGCTGTGGGGATCGGGCGTGGCGATTTTGCCACTTTTGCTGATTGGCTTACTCCATGTGCATTTGGGCATTGCTCAAAAAGGTGGTGATCAGGCGATCACTGGTGCTTTCTGGGAAGCAAAAGATGATCCTTCGACGCAGATGATTGACATTGAGCAGTTACGCCAAGCCTTTATCGATTCACCGATGCTGAAGACAGAATTGCAAAAAGCAGATTTTGTATTTAGCAATAATTTTTTTGTGGCGGGACAAGTGGGCATGGCGATCGAGCCATTAGGAAAAAAAGTAACTTGCTTCGATGGCGATCTTCGCGGTTTTGCCTATTGGAGCAAAGCCGAAGATTTTGTCGGCAAGACTTCGCTTTATATCACTTCTGAACAATTTATAAAAGATGAGAAGTTCCCAGAACCCTTAGATAAGTACAAAGGTTATTTTCTATCTCTACAAAAAATTGCAGATATTCCGATTAAGCGAGGTGGGCAAGCCGTCCAGATTTTTCCAGTCTATCGAGCTTCTCCAATGCTCAAACCTTATCCACGTCCTTATGGCTAAAAAAAGAAGTGCGGCGCAATTCGCCGCACTTCTTTTTTATGGAACTCGCAATACAGGTTTACCTGTGGCAAGAACTTTTTCAACAATATCTGCCGCCATCTTGACCCCGCCAGACTTTTGCATTGCTGCTTGCATCTTTTGAGCGTTATCTCGATATTTTGGTTGCGTTAATACTTTTTGCACAGCATTTCGCAATTTAGGAACGGTTAATTTTTTTACAGGAATAACTACACCTGTCTCTGTCCAAGCGATTCTCCCTGCGACACCTGGTTGATCGTTAGCGATCGGAATGGCAACCATCGGTACGCCGCAACTCAATGATTCCAATGTCGTATTTAGCCCTGCGTGGGTGATCGTCAGTTGCGCTTTTTGTAAAATCTCTAGCTGCGGCGCATATTTGACCACAATTGGATCGCCTGCTAAAGCGGATAAGCGATCGGGTTCAGTTGAACCACCCAAAGAGATGATCAATTGCACATCTAAATCTTGACAAGCTTCGGCAATTTGACTGAAAATCTCTAACAATTGATTCTGAATCGTTCCCATTGAAGCATAGATTAAGGGCTTCCCATTTAGTTTCTCGTATGGGAAAGGAACACTAGCACGACTTTGAGGAATATCAAAGTTGCCTGTAAAATGGAAGCAGTCAGGTAACTTTTGGCGTGGAAATTCAAATTCTACTGGTTGCCGACAGATTTGAGCAAGTTGAGAATATGCATCATTAGAGCGTGTAAAAAGTGGTAAGTTCCACTTACGCCGATATGTGTTCATTGTCTCTAAAACAGGATTGACCAAACTATTTATAAATCGATAACCAATTTTGTTGCGAATTATCCCCAAAAAGCTGGAAGAATAAGACCAGCCAAAAGTTGCTGGAGGCACGAATGGCTCTCTATTTAACATTACGGTACTGGTGACGGTAATAAATGGAATGCCTAGGTGTTCAGCTACACAAGAAGCACCAAAGGAAGCCTGATCGATTAGTAATAGCTCAACTTGACTATCTTGAATTACTTCTAATCCTTCTTCCATCATCAAAATAGCAGCTTTTTGAAACAGTTGAATCGCATATCGAAGTGCTGCAATTCCACTTAATTCTCCCATTTTGACTAAACTGGCTGGTGAGTAACCGACAGGATGAGATATTTCGCCATAGGATTTGAAAGTTAACCCTGCGGCTTCAGTTTTTTCTTGACAGTCTAGAGTGCCGATTAAAGTTACTTGATGCCCTCTTTGTTTGAGTTCATAGCCTAGGGGTAACAATGTGTTGAGATGCCCTGTGGCAGGTACGCAGATGATGCCAATGTGAGCCATATTTTTCGCGATCGCACAAGAACAAAATAATCATATAGCCAAACATGATAAAACCCTAGAATCCAAAAAATCTGTGGTACACGCTGCGCGTGTACCACAGATTTTTTGGATTCTAGCCGCTTATGGTTTGTCATTTTGCGCGATCAGATCTGACATTGCTTATTTCAGGGTTAAAAAAGTAAAATCTAAATATTTGGTTGTAAGTACAGTAATGATGCCCTAATGCTACCAACATGAGGACAGGACTAGATTAAGAGTAGTTAACATTTGAATAACAGCATTTTAGTATTGGCGATCGCCTGATTTCAACAAAAGCGGATACAATACAAAAACGTTTAGAATATCTGTAAAGAATTTGTAACAAAGAGAACGATCTCCACTACATAAAGGCAAATGGGGCAAATGGGGTTCTGGAAAAGCTTATTTGGTTCTGACACCCTCGAACCTACAAAAAAAACAAAACTTCGCCAAGTGCCAAACCAAAGCGAACAGATTTTTTTCAGCATCGAAAAAGATCTCGATCTCTACGAGCTGGAAGAGTTATGCGATGCTGTAGGCTGGGCAAGGCGACCAATCCGTAAAGTCCGCATTGCTTTACAGCACAGTTTTATCGTACTTTCAATGTGGGAACATCGCGGCGGATTTAAGCGCATGATTGGCTTTGCTCGTGCTACATCCGACCACGCTTTTAATGCCACATTATGGGATGTCGTGATTCACCCCGATTTTCAAGGCAGGGGCTTAGGTAAAGCGATGATAGAAGAAATGATCCGCGAGTTACGCAAGGCTGACATTAGCAATATCAGCTTGTTCGCCGATGCCCATGTGGTCAAGTTTTATGATCAACTAGGCTTCAACGCCGATCCTGAAGGCATCAAAGGTATGTTTTGGTATCCCTGAAAACCCAAAACAAAAAAGGTGCTTTGTTACTTTTCTTGTTTTGACAATTTTGTGTTAGTCTAGAAAAACCTAATTTTTGATTTTTTATAGCTAAGACTATGCCTAAAGCTGGAATTCACCCGAAGTGGTATCCCGAAGCAAAAGTAATTTGCAACGGTGAACATGTAGCGACAATTGGTTCTACCCATCCTGAGATTAATGTTGATGTATGGTCGGGCAATCACCCCTTCTATACTGGTAATCAAAAAATTATCGATACTGAAGGTCGCGTAGAACGCTTCTTGCGTAAGTACGGTATGTTTGACGAAAATGTTGCTGTAGAAAATCAAGTCTAGCCAAAGATTGATCAAAGGTTTCTTTTTGGCTAAATAACTTTTTACATTCTTTTGCGGTAACTCAAATTCCATGCCTGCTGCTTACTTAATCAAAAAGCTCGAATCTGTTGAACAAACCTTCAATGAACTGACTCGCCGTATGGGCGATCCTGACGTGGCGACCGATCACGGCGAGTTTCAGCGCATTGCTAAGGTGCGGGCTTCGTTAGAGGAGACAGTTCTGACCTACGATACTTTTCGCAAGGCAGCGCAAGATTATCAGGAGTCACAAGAAATCCTGAAGGAGTCGGCTAGTGATCCTGAACTCAGGGAAATGGCGGCTATGGAGGTTGAGGAGTTATCGACAAAGTTAGAAGAACTAGAGCAGAAGTTACAGGTTTTATTGCTGCCCCAAGATCCTAATGATGATAAAAACATCATGTTGGAAATCCGTGCGGGTACGGGTGGCGATGAGGCAGGGATTTGGGCTGGTGATTTGGTGCGTCTATATACGCGCTATGCCGAGCGTCAAGGCTGGCGAGTGAAGATGGTCAGCGAGACTTTGGCGGAAATGGGTGGCTTTAAGGAAGCGATCATTGAAGTGCAAGGCGATCGCGTTTATAGCAAATTAAAATTTGAGTCGGGTGTGCATCGTGTACAGCGTGTTCCTGCCACCGAGTCACAGGGACGTGTACATACTTCAACGGCGACAGTGGCGATCATGCCTGAAGTTGATGAAGTAGAAATTCATATTGATCCGAAAGATATTGAAATGTCCACAGCGCGATCGGGCGGTGCTGGCGGTCAGAACGTGAACAAGGTAGAAACTGCCGCCGACTTATTTCACAAACCGACAGGGATCAGAATTTTTTGTACTGAGGAGCGATCGCAGTTACAAAACAAAGAGCGAGCGATGCAGATTTTACGCGCAAAGCTTTTTGAAATAAAGTTACGCGAACAACAAGCCGAAATTTCGTCAGCAAGGCGATCGCAAGTTGGTACTGGTTCACGTTCTGAAAAAATTCGTACTTACAACTATAAAGATAGCCGTTTAACAGAGCATCGTTTGGGGCAGAACTTTGCTTTGCCACCAATTTTGGAAGGGGATATCGAGGATGTGATCCAAAGCTGTATTTCTCAGGATCAGCAAGAGCGTTTGAAGGAATTGGCGATCGCCACAGGTGACGATCTGGTTTCATAATTCTCAAAATAAGTTTGGAGATATTCAGCAATGGTACAAGCCGCAGTTAAGCCTTTATGTCTAGATGACTTTCTCGCTATGCCTGAGACTGAACCAGAGAGCGAGTATTTTAATTGTGAAATCATTCAAAAACCAATGCCCAAAGGAAAGCACAGCGCAATTCAAGGTGAATTTACATCTTTTATCAATAATGCTTTAAGGAGTAAGCGTATTGCTAGAGCCTTTCCAGAACTGCGTTGCACATTTGGTGGAATGTCGATCGTGCCAGATATTTCAGTATTTCGATGGGAGCGAATTGTGCGTGACCCCGATGGCAAAATCGCAAATATTTTTAATATTCCGCCAGATTGGATGATTGAAATTCTTTCTCCAGATCAAAGACAAAGCAAATTAGTTAAAAAGATTTTATTTGCGCTTGAGCATGGAACAGAGGGTGCCTGGCTACTCGACCCTGACGAAGAGTTAATTTTTATTTATCGCGCTAATCCAACTTTGCATCAGACTGTGGAATTATGCGATCGCCCCGAACAAGTTTTACCGATGCCAGACTTTGCGATCGATTTGCAATTAACTGTAGAAAATATTTTTAACTGGCTAAATGAGTAAAAACACAAAAGAATAATAAATATAGAAATAGGCAATTTATAAATTGCCCATTTCTGTATTTATTATTCTTCAATACCAAAAACTTGATTGAAGGTTTTAAGAACTTTATAACCAGTATCAATCGATTCGAGAGGATCTTTGCGGAGACGGTGACGCACACATAGCCCAATTACACGCTGGATATCATCTACTTCTACTTCTGTACGTCCTTCATAAGCAGCGATCGCTCTAGCCGCACGATTAGTAACAATGTCGCCACGCAAACCATCAACATTAAGCTCAGAGCAAACCCTAGAGATATTCAGACGTAAATCTTGGGGTATTTCTACCTTGCTAAGCAGGTTTTGAGCTTTGATGATGCGATCTTGCAATTCTCCTTGGCGATCGGCATAATCTGATAAAAACCCATGGGGATTGCTATCAAAATTAGTCCGCTCTTCGACAACGCGCACACGCAATTCTGGTTCGCGTACAGTCCGAATTTCGGCATACATCCCAAAGCGATCGAGCAGTTGTGGGCGCAATTCGCCTTCTTCGGGGTTGCCTGAGCCAACTAGCACAAATCTAGCAGGGTGACGGATGGAAATCCCTTCACGCTCAACCGTATTCCATCCAGAAGCGGCGGAATCTAGCAACACATCGACTAGGTGATCATCGAGAAGGTTAACTTCATCAATGTATAAAATGCCGCGATTTGCCTTGGCAAGTAGCCCTAATTCAAAGGCTTTGACACCTTCGGATAATGCTTTCTCAATATCGATTGTGCCGCATACACGGTCTTCAGTCGCGCCAAGGGGCAAGTCCACCATGATCACCTGTTTGGTGCTAATGGGTAGAGTTTCACCATTGGCAACGCGGCGGCGCACTTCTTCGCTTTGCAAGTCGCCGTCGGTGGGATGGCTGCTAAAGGGATCGTCAGAAACAACTTCGATTTCGGGTAGGAGGTCGGCAAGGGCGCGAACGGTGGTGGATTTGCCCGTACCGCGATCGCCCATTACCATTACGCCACCAATTTTAGGATCGATGACGTTGAGCAACAGGGCGAGCTTCATCTCTTCCTGTCCGATCACGGCGGTGAAAGGAAATACGGGTCGTCTTGTTGGTTTAATGGGAGTTGCTATCAAGGTTTTTAAGTTTTGTATCTTTCAACTATTCAGTTTAAGTCAATACAAGGCTTTTCATCGCGGATTTTCTGAAAAATCACGGACAGATTATTGGCTGGCATGGGTTGTACTTTGTGTAGTACTAAGTTTTGCGCGGCTGCCACGTCAATTACTTCTTCGAGATCGCGGACTCCCCATGCTGGGTTTTGATCGCGCAGACTGGCATCAAAGTCAGCATTGCTAAGGGCGGTATGTTTGCCATTTTGTTTGTACGAGCCATACAGATACAAAATACCGCCGATGGGCAAAATCTTATTCGCTCCAGACATCAGTCCTAGGCAAGCTGCCCAAGGTGCGATATGAATCATGTTGATATTGACGATCGCCTGAATATTTTGATTTAGTATGCGATCGCCCCACTCGGTTTCCATAACATCGATCGCTAGAGGCGCGACTAGGTTAGGTGACGGCTGATGTTGTTGCCATGCGGTGATGCTAGATATGGCGATCGGGTTGGGGTCAGAGGGTCTCCATTTACGCGGTTGCAGGTGTGGCGCAAAGTAGACGGCATGTTCGCCAGTGCCGCTAGAGATTTCGAGGATGTTGCCTACGGGTGGCAAGTTTTGTAATAGGAATTCTAAAATCGCTTCGCGATTTCTGAGGGTGGCTGGCGCATATTGTCTAGCATCTTGCATGGTTTGTTTATAGTGATGAGAACACTAATGACTAGTGTATTTGTATCGATGACAAATCTACGCTTAGGCCTCATCTCTCAAAATCTCATCTAGGATTTCTTGGGTTAAGCCGTTGGCTTGCGCTTGTTCTCGCATTTCTTGAACAATTTCTTCTAGAGATCTGCTATTCATAATTTGTTTAAGCCATCCATTGAGGATGACTTGCATTTTTTGGCGTTCTATCAAGTTTGCGGCTTGATATGCTTTTGCAATTTCTGGTTCGACTTCGATGCTAATGGTTGTCATAGCTTATCTCTCAATCAAATTGGTGGATAGATTTTGGCGATCGCGTTGCTTTTATTATGACAAGAATTAGATTTCATAGGATGCATTAAACTTGAAAGAGTTTACGAATTTTTTCAAGTAATCCCTGTTCATCTGTCAGGTTTATCATCAAAACTTCTATTTTTAATGTGATACCCTAAAAATACTACTGATTTTAAAACTGTTATTTCATTCACTATGGATATCCTCGCTGATCTGAAACAAACTCAAGTGGTTCTAAACCAATTTTTGATTAAGGAATTATCTGAAGCTGATCGCAAGGTTTATGAGTACACCTGTAATTTTACTGAATTCCCCGAAGCTGGACAAGAATTTAAAGCGATCTCTAATGTCTGTTACAAACTTGGCGTACCAGCCACTCAGTTTGGCAATAAAATTATCACAAAACTCGCTGTTAGCCTTGACAAATTAAAAACCGATACTTGGGAAGTTTCACTAAGTGCTGAAAAAATTCTAGAGCCAAGTAACACCAATGAACGTAAGATTCTTGAAAAATTAGAGAGAAAATTTTTATCTGCAAGCTTAAAGCAATGGGATAAAACTGGCGTTGAGAATGCATCAGAAGGGGGATTGATTTGGTGGATCAAAGAAAATGGGATAGAAAAATTTGGCAATGGATGGGAAGTGCATCGGGGTAGAAGGATTGACGTAATTATTAATTCTGGCGGCAGTTTGTTTCTTGAAATTGATCTGCATTACAAATTTTTCACACCTTGGACATTGCATGAATGGCAAAATCAATATCCTGACTGTCCAATTGATTACGTTCATAATACTTACACCGACAAGTATGGCAATTGTAAAACTTGGCGATATGCCCATGATTCTGATGAAACTCCAGATTCTATAAAATTTTCTTCTGGACAGAGTTTGGCAGAATACCATCGTAACGAAATCGGTGCAACTGAATCAGAGATTGAGAATTCTCGCGTTATTTATGTAAAGAGTGCTAACGGTTATCACAATGATCAACTCACGCCGCATTTATCTTCTAGGCTTGAGCCGAGCTTGACCATGGGAATGCTAACTCATATTTCAGACAATTCTCCAGATTTCGCAGAAAAAAGTAAAGCCCAAGGAGTATTTACTTACATCAGAAAATCTATCTCTAATCGTTTAGATGAGTCTCAAAAAGCGGCGGCTAAAATTGTGCGTGGAGTTTACAAATTAGATCTTGACCCTCAACCGTTGAGGGTAAATGCTCATTATTTGCCAAAAGCAAAACTCTATGGAAACAAGGGGAGCGTTAATAGAACTGCTGATGTCCTATCTAAAGGCTGTATCAGGGCAGGAGAACTTAAATTTGGCTGCCTCAATTTGGCAAATGAACTAGAAAAATATCCACAATCAGTTGAAAAATGCCTCACAGATATTGCAAAGCATAGCAATGTAGAAATTCGTTTAGGTAAACCCCTCACTTCCAAACGGCTTCCCGAAGGCGATCTTGATCGCCAAATATTTTGGAAAGAGTGGGCAAAGACTGGAATCCAGACTATTTTAGTGTTTTCTCCGCGTTTATCAAATTCTCGCAAACAAAAAATTCGAGTTGAGGCGTTAAAAGCCGGAATTGCTACCCAATTCATGACACCTATCAAAATGGATGATCAATACAAATCGATGAATGTTGTTTTGGGATTGTTAGCAAAAGCAGGTTGGCAAGCTGTTAGGCTAGAGCCAGTAGATCACCCACAAACCGCCGATTTAGTAATTGGATTTGATACAGGAACGAATCGTGAACTGTACTATGGAACTTCGGCATTTGCAGTATTGGCAAGTGGACAAAGTTTAGGCTGGGAAATTCCTGATGTGCAAAGAGGCGAGAGTTTTTCAGGTGAAGCTGTCTGGCAGACAGTTTCACGGCTAATCCTCCGATTTTATGAGCTTTGTGGACGTTTCCCTAAACGTGTATTGTTGATGCGCGATGGATTAGTTCAAGATGGCGAATTTGATAGAACGATTATCGCTTTAAAAGAAAAAGATATTGAGGTTGATTTAATTGGCGTGAGAAAAAGTGGTGGTGGACGTATGGGACAGGAAACCCTTCAAGAAGAGAAAAGTGTTTATAGTGATGCAGATTCTGGCACTGTTGTTTTTATGCCAAATGAAAAATCTTTTTTATTGGTAACAACCAAAACCCTTGGCGGTATTGGCAGTGTCCGTCCGTTAAGAGTAATTCATGCCTATGGCAATGCACCGCTAGAAGTACTCGCCTTACAAACCTATCACTTAACAAAATTGCATCCTGCAAGCGGCTATAGTTCCTCTCGACTACCTTGGGTACTACATTTAGCAGATAAAAGTAGTAAAGAATTTCAGCGTATTGGACAGATGAGCATTTTACAAAATCTTAATCGAGAGAAACTAATCGCTGTATAGAGCTATATTTCCTCTTGTCAAGGATTGACTAGACTTAGCTGACAGTCACAAAAATCAGCAATGTTTCGAGTCGCCAATACTGCATTATGAGAAAGGGCGATCGCCTATTTTGTTTGTCCTTCTAAAGGAATAAGCTAGATCCAATATAAAATGGAAAAACAGAAAGAGGTAAACGTCATGGCAGTGCGATCGCCCCGATATAGCAAAGAAGAATTCGCTAAACGTGGCGATGAGATTTATGAGACTCAAGACAGTGATCTGGGATGGTCAATACCGCGATATTCCTGTCAATGAAGCAGAAACCGATCCCTTGGTTGGCATGAGTTTACTGTATGGCTATAACCTGAAAATTCGCGCAGTAGAAGGCGGCAGAGTATGGTCGTGCCTGTGAAGTCGAATTTAGCGATCGCAACCTGTAAACCTGACATTTAACTCAATCACAACTAATAAACCTCATCGTGAGTGCCAATATCAATCAGGACGATCTCATCTGATTCAATGCTAAAAATAATACGACAGTCATAACCACAAGAACAAGCCTGCAATCCCTCAAGTTTCCCTCTGAGAGGATGCGTCCCCAAATTTGGTGCAGATACATCTAGCTCAATTTGCCGAATCACATTCTCGATACGTTTTTTTAGCTCAGGATTACGTTTAATATAACGCCGAAAAGCGCGACTAAATTTTGGAGAAACAACAATTTTCTTCATTGTTTATTCTGGTAAATCAAGTTCACTTTGCAATTCTGCGATCGCCTCTTCAGCCGAACAAGCTTTCAACTCTCCCGCCCGATAAGCAGCGATCGCCTCACGCGCATTTTCAGCAATCTCATCACGTCGCCTCTCAATTTGACGTTTACGAACGATTTCTAACAACATATCTTGCTGCTCCGTAGGTAGTTGCTCAACAATCTCAATCGCAGATGCAAGTGTAACCATTTCCAAATACTCCACAATAAAAATCAAACTATGTATTTAAAATCTGTGAAATCAAATAATCCCTCTAATCCGTGATTCCGACTTTATGTTGACTCGCGATCGCCATACTCCTCACAAAAAGCCTTCACGCCAATATGCAAAATAATCACCGTTACCGCCACAACTACTGACGGCAGCACATTCCCTGACAAGCCCAAAGCCACTGCAATTCCACGAAAAGTAGCGATCGCTTCCTTATTGTCCAGATCGCCCCACTTCTTCCATTGCTTATACAGCATTCCCTCCTCTTCACAGAGATCTGCCTTCGCCGCACGCCAAAACTTTTTCAAGAAAATCTTCGCAGGTTCATTCGCCGCCGTAGCGATCGCCTGATTCTGCTTTTCTAGTTGTGACTCTTGATCAATGGATCTAAAAGAAACGTCGTTGTAGCGCGATTTCAAATCTAGCAACTGTGCATCGATTTCCGTCGCCAATTGTGCAATCTCTTGATCAGAAAACATAAATTTTTATCCCTTTTTAGATTAATTATTCACATCAAAATTAAAAAAGAAGGCGATCATCAAGTGTCCTCAAGTGATCGCTACCCGCAAACATGACATTTAACTCAATCGCAGCTAATAAACCTTATCGTGAGTAGCAATCGCGTAAACACAATTTCATCATAATCCCTTTTTTGCAGCTATATTTCCTTTTGCCAAGGATTGACTAGATTTAGCTGACAGTTACAAAAATCGGCAATGTTGCGAGTTGCTAATACTGCCTTATGAGAAAGGGCGATCGCTGCGATTTGAGCATCTGCCTGAGCGATCGGCTTTCCAAGTTGGCTCCGAAATGAAACCAACTTTGCATACTCTAGCGCCGATGCCCTATCAAAAGCCAAAATTCTCTTCTAGAAATCTTGCTCAAACATCTGTCCCGCAGCCCTCTCCATATCACTGCGACGTTTTCCAATGGGCAACAACGCTAAGCCGTAATAAGTAGTTAGACAAAATTAATTACATAATTTGAATAAAATCAAGGAAGTAAAAATAGTAGGAGGTTTGCGAGTGAATTTAAGTAGAAAGATATACAAAGAGAGAAAGGCGGCGATTCATCAAGTATGCATGGCTCCCTTTAAGTGCTTACCGATGCTGGCAAAGTTTGGTTGATTCTGTCGAAAAAACTCTCAGTGAATTTGGTCGAAACTATGTAATTAATTTTGTCTAACTACTTACCAGATAGTTTGAAACCTGTTATAACTTCTAATGGCGTGCGAGGTATGTGAATGTTTTGGGAACCGATAGAAGATAATAAGTTACAAATGGAGTGGAAATGGCTGCAAAGTATTGCTATTTTTATGGTGATTAGTAATGTTTTTATGCCATCGTTGATGCTCTTATTGGCTTTAATTACTCTTTTTCGTCATGGTTGGCAAGCGATCGCAACACCAGTTAGTCGTGCATATTGTTGGTTGTCAGTATGGATGATTTTCACCACAATTATTGCTTTCAATTTTCCGACTGCCGTAGGAGGATTAGCTAATTTCTTACCCTATTTTCTTCTAGCTGCCATTACGAGCTATATCATCCGCACCCCTGCTCAATTTATTCATTTTCTATGGCTACTCGTCCTAAGTTCCATAATGGTGAGTGGATTTGGTGTTTTGCAAGCGATTCTCAATCGCCCTGATTGGATATTTCCGAAGGTAATTTTTGATAGCTATCCGATTCCGATGGGATTTAGTCCCGATCGCCGTATCCAGTCATTTTTTGGACATTTCAATGAAACAGCCGCTTATTTGTTGATGATATTACCGATCGCTTTTCATTTTGCGCTGGGTAAAGTCAAAAGTATCTCCAAATCTCAACGGGCGATCGCGGCGATCGCGCTGGCTTTAGGAACTGCTGTGCTAATCCTGACTGGTTCGCGCAATGCTTGGGCGTTGGCGATATTGGGTAGTATTGCTTGCGTTCTCTATTATCGACAATGGAAACTAGTAGCGGGATTTGGGGTCGTCTTGTTAATTGTGGCATGGGCAGTATTTGGGAATAAATTTGGCTTAGGTGGCGAAGTATTGCGATCGCTATTGCCAGAAGGATTTGTCAATCGATTAGCTAGCGCCGTTGACCCCAAGTTAGCCGACTATGCATCCACAGCCGATCGCCTAAATGCTTGGCAACTTGCGCTCTCACTTATCTCGCAACACCCAATTCAAGGCTGGGGACTCCGAAATTTTCCGATTATCGCCAAATCTATGGGCTACGATCTGCGTGGATTACCCCATGAACATAATTTATTTTTAGCGATCGCGGTTGGATCGGGAATTCCTGCGCTGTTAGGATTTATCGGTATTATCGGCTGGACAATCTGGACTTCACTCAAATCCGCGATCGCCAAGGAAACCGAAGGGATGATGGTTGTTGTCGCGATCAGCATTATTCTTTTTTTGCTGACAGGTTGGCTAGACTTAGTACTTTATGAACCACGCCTTAGTATTTTGTTGTGGTATTTGCTAGGGAGTATGTATGGATTAGCACAAGCAGCAAAAAATGAAGTTATCATAGATAAGTAGGCATACTAAAACCTGTAGCGCACGCGCAACGTGCGCTACAGGTTTTAGTATGCTTAAAACAATAAAATCTTAATTTTTGATTAGCACATTCGCTTTTATGACTATTTCCCCTCTTAGCTGGACAGAACTAGAATCTCTCACAGACTTCCAAATAGATACTGTTAATGGTTCCACTAACCCACAGGCGCGTTTACGCTTATTTGGACATGATGAAGCTGATGTGCGCGTGACGTTATATCGTGATCATCATGCGTGGTGTCCCTATTGTCAAAAAATTTGGCTGTGGCTAGAGGAAAAACAAATTCCCTATCGTATTGAAAAAGTGACTATGTTTTGCTACGGCGATAAAGAGACTTGGTACAAAAGAATTGTGCCTTCAGGAATGTTACCAGCGATCGCCTTAGATGGAAAGATAATCACTGAAAGCGATGAGATTTTGATGGCTTTAGAAAAAGCTTTTGGTGTACTTGGCAAGGGCATGACCGATCCTGACGTAGTTTCTGCGAGAAAATTAGAGCGGATATTGTTCAGAGCTTGGTGTGAATGGCTTTGTCGTCCTGTCAGTTCAGCACAACAAGAGCAACGTTATCGCCAACAATTTAGAGACGTAATGTCAAAAGTTGAGGAAGTGTTAGGAAGTACACCTAGCCCTTATTTTTTGGAAGATTTCGGTACTGCGGATGTGATTTTTACGCCCTATGTCGAGCGGATGAATGCCAGCCTCTACTATTATAAGGGCTATTCGATGCGTGAAGAAAATCCGCGTATGTCTGATTGGTTTGATGCAATGGAAAGTCGATCAACCTATCGCGGAACTCAAAGCGATTTCCATACCCATGTTCATGATTTGCCGCCACAGATGGGAGGTTGCTATGAGAATGGTGAACTGCAGATGTTGATCAATAAAGAAAGAGTAGATCATGGCCCTTGGTTTGGGCTGCCAGATGTGACTTATCCAGAACTTGCTAGCTCTCGTGCTGAAGCATTGCAACGAGTAATCAAGCATCGCGTCAATATCATTAAAGTCAATCCTGCTAATAACCAATTATTTGATGAGGCGTTGCGTTGTGCTTTAACGAATATGATGACTGATGAAGTCTGCACGCCGCCACCTGATACTGATTTAGCTCTGCGATATTTGCGCGATCGCGTTAATGTGCCTCGTGATATGTCAATTTATGCAGCTAAGCGCCTGAGAGAATCTCTAGAGAAAACTGCGGCTTTAGTCGGCAATCGCCAAAGTCCACCCTTAACCGTCAGAAATCGCCGCGATCAAGATCCCGTAAACTTTGTTTCCCACCATAATTGAGAGTGATTTAAGCAATGTCCGTAAGTAATAGAAAGTCCGCAACAAGTTTGCAAACAAGTTTCAAACAAAATTTTTGGAATTGGCGCACGATCGCTCAGTTAATCTTTTTGGCGATCGTGATTACTTGCAGCATTTTGGCATGGAATACCCTCGCTCGAAATATGCGAAATTCAGGATTAGCGATTAGTTTTGACTTTCTTAGCGATCCTGCTTCCTTTGACATTGCCGATTCGCCTTTTCCTTATAAGGCTTCGGATAGTTATACAGTCGCTTTGCAAGTCGGATTGCTCAATTCTTTGAAGGCGATCGCTTTTAGTATTATCTCCGCCACGGTTATTGGAGTCACAGTTGGGGTTTCGCGGCTCTCAAATAACTGGTTAGTCAAGCAACTTGCGCGAGTTTATGTGGAAATCCTTCGGAATACACCGCTATTATTGCAACTATTTTTCTGGTACTCAGCGATCTTTTTGGCACTTCCATCTGCTAGCGATCGCATTTCACTGGGATTTGTGACCCTTGCCAAAGATGGCATCACGATCGCCGCTTTGAAAATGACCTTGAGTTCTGAATTTTGCGCCCTAGTCCTAGGATTAAGCCTATTTTCGAGCGCCTTCATTGCCGAAATTGTGCGCGGCGGCATTCTATCAGTTCCTAAAGGTCAAGCAGAAGCAGCCAAAGCATTAGGGCTGAATGATTTCCAAACGATGCGAAAAATTGTTTTACCCCAAGCCTTACGGGTAATCATTCCATCACTGACTAGTCAATATGTAAACATTGCCAAAAATTCTAGTCTAGCGATCGCGATCGGCTATACCGACATTTATCGGATTGCGTCCACGACCATTAATCAGACTGGAAGACCTGTAAACGTAATTTTGATTATCATGGCGGTCTATCTCGCGATGAGCCTGACAATTTCGGGAAGCATGAACTTATTAAATCGTCAGTTTCAAATCGTTGAGCGCTAATTTATAGCGCTCAAGTGCCAAAAGAGCGATCGCCAGCATCACCCAAACCAGGAATAATCCATCCTTTCTCGTTCACAACTTCATCAATGCAACCTGAATAAATCTGTACCTCAGGGAATTGTTGATTGATCAGCTGTAAGGCTGGTGGCGCACAGAGAGCATTAATAATCCGAATTAAAGAAGGATCGGCTCCTCGCTCAGTCAACATTTTTAAAGTAGTGATAATTGAGCCGCCTGTTGCCATCATCGGTTCGACAATAAAAATATGTGTCCGTGGCTCAAATCTCTCTGGCAACCGATTGAGGTAACAACTCGCTTCAAGACTTTCTTCGTTACGCACTAAGCCCAAATGATAAACACTTGCCGTTGGTAATAGACTTTGACAACCTTCGAGCATTGATAGCCCTGCGCGTAAAATTGGCACAAAAGCTAAAGGGATAGAACCATCAATTATCTGTCCTGTCATCGTTCCTAATGGAGTTTCGACATTCACTTCCTGCACTGGCAAAAATTCGCGCACTGCTTCGTAGGTAAGCCATTTACCCATTTCGATCATCGCGGTGCGAAATAAAGGGACTGGTGTATGCTTTTCCCGTGCGATCGTAAGCCAATGACGGATGACGGGATGAGGCGGAACATATACGCGCAGTTGAGGAGCCATTGAATTATTCTGGTGTTTTTGAGCTTTTGGGTTTGAGATGTACTGCATCAAGCGCGGCACTCTTTAAATATCGTACAGCGCTTTGGGTTACGGTTTATGGAGTTAAATCACAAATGGAATTTTCCTGACTTTCTTCAACATCTGGCGGAGGTTCGATCGCTAAACTTGTTGCTTTGACATAGGGCAAAGATGCACCTTCTAAGCCTTTGGTAATGCGGGGCGGAGAATAGTCGAGGGTGACAAAAAGCGGATAATGATATTCGCCGCGATCGCTAATAATATTGCGATGTTTCCAAGGTAAACGCCAATAATATTCTTCGCCAAGGGCAACTTCAACCTGTCGCCAACGTTGCAATAATGCTGAATAGTCCTCATTTGGGCGATGAATAAATACAAAAATTTCTTGCCCAGTTTTCACTTTCCAGTCTGGATCGCACATGATCAAGGCAAGATCGCATTGCAATTGCATGTGAGTTTGCGTCAAGTTGGGGCTAGTAAGCTGCACGACTGGAAATGGAATCGAAATCAAGCTTTCACTGGGTCGGCGCAAGCTGGGAATTAGCTCAAAATATGGGCGATATTCGCGCAAAAGGGCGATCGCTTCTAGCGGATTACTATAGTGACTGAGGAGTGAGTCGTACTGAAGTTGAAGGGTACTCATGGTTTAATAATGGGCAGATGCACAGAAAATGTAGAACCTTTTTGGGAGTCCAAGTTGGGAGACTTTACGAAGATTTTGCCATTGTGGGCATTGATAATATAATGCGAAAGGTATAGACCTAAGCCACTACCTTGTTTTTGATGATTGCCTTGACTAAATCTTTGGAACAAGAATGGTTGCTCTTCTAAGGGAATCCCCGCACCTGTATCCGCGATCGCAATAACTGCTTCGGATTCATGCAATTTTAGGCTAACATGAACGCTGCCAGATTCGGTAAATTTAAGGGCGTTACCAATCAAATTATTAAATACTCGCAATAGTTCTAAGCGATCGCCTTTAACACGATTAACACCCTCATCGTTAAGTTCGGCGCTGAGTTCTAAATTTTTAGAAATAGCGATCGGCTTAAGTTCTTGCACTACCTGATCAAGTAATTCCCTCAAGTTTAGCGGCTGCAAATTAATAGTTTTACTACCCGATTCATAGCGATAAACATCTAAAAGCTTATTCACCATTTCCAGCAAATTGTGATTGCTGCGCCCCATAATTGTTAACGCTTCACAAATTTCGGGCGAAATCTCCCCTAACACGCCATCTTGTAAAAGCCCCAACATCCGATCCGCCGCAACTAACGGTGTCCGTAAATCATGGGTTAAGCGCGATACAAAATCCTGTCTTTGGCGATCAATGCGATCGCGTTCAGAAATACTATGTTTTAAACGCAGCAGCGATCGCACTCTTGCCAATAGCTCATCAGCTTCGATTGGCTTGCGAATAAACTCATCTGCGCCGAGGTCAAGCCCTTTAACCGCATTAGCGCGATCGTAAGCCGTGATCAACAAAATCGGAATAAATGGCAAATCCTCCATTGCTCTGATGCGGCGCGTCACCTCATAACCATCCATCACAGGCATCATCACATCCAGCAAAACCAAGTCGATTGGCTCTGATTCAATGATTTTTAGAGCGTCATGACCATTGGATGTTGTGATAATTTCGTACCCCTCTTCTTCAAGGATTGTGCGAATAAGAAATAGATTGTCTGCTACATCATCAACAACTAGTAAACGGTCAGGAGATTTCATTCAAATGCTCAGGGAATAAGGCGTGACTACACAGATGTTGTCATGAAACCGCTATCAATGCAGTCATCCTGATGATAGAAATCTGGCGATCGCTATGGCATAGATTTAGAGATAATGCTTCGCATCGCCTCTAATTCAAAAGCCCAAAAAGTGTGGCGCACGCGAAGCGTGCGCGACACCGATACCTACTCAGCCGCGTTATAAATTTCTTCATTCGCCTTTGCAGAAGCAAATAAATCAACAACAGGATGAGGATAATCAACACCAATACGAACGTCAAAACGTTGCTGTTCTACAGCTAAAAGCTGCCAAGGTTGATGAACTTTACTCGCTGGAATTGCATCAAGCTCTGGAAGCCAATGCTTCACATATTCTCCTTGCGGATCGTAATCCTTCGATTGTTTATTAATATTGAAAAACCTAAAACCACGCGCATCATTCCCGACACCTGCGGTATAGTTCCAATTTCCCCAATTGCTGCAAGGATCGTAGTCGATTAGCTGCGATTCAAACCATTCTGCACCCATACGCCAATCGATACCAAGGTTTTTGGTGAGAAAGCTCGCCACATTTTGACGACCACGATTGGACATAAATCCTGTATCTGCGAGTTCACGCATATTCGCATCGACTAAAGGGAAGCCTGTGTTTCCTGTTTGCCAAAGCTCAAAGCGTTTCCAGTCCTGTTTCCACGGAATATCCAGACCACGTAAACCTGTACGATAGAATAATTTATCGCCATGTTTTGCTGCTACAAATCGGAAGTAGTCGCGCCACAGTAATTCAAAAATCAGCCAATAAGTAGAGTCATTAGCAAGGCGATCGCTTTCGTATTTTTTGACCTGAGCATATACATAGCGCGGACTCAAGCAGCCTAGCGAGAGCCAAGGTGAGAATTTAGAAGAGTCATCAGCATAGAGCATTCCATTGCGAGTTTGTTTATAAACTTGGAGCCGATCGCTTTCCCAAAAGTAATGATCTAAACGCTTGAGGGCTTCAGTTTCGCCACCTTTAAATTGCAACACAGCGCGATCGCATGGTGTAGGTTCTTTAAGTCCTAGCCTTTTGAGTGTAGGGATTTCGCCAATATCAAGGCTTTCAGGTAATGTCGGCAGGCGATCGGGCGTGGGGAAAATTTCGCGAACTGTGAGATTAGTTTCAACTTGTTTACGAAAATGGGTAAAGAGTTCAGGCAGATCAGCGATCGCAAAGGGTAAGTCATCGCGGTGGATTAAGGTATTTCCCCAAAAGCTTTTAAAATTAACTTTCTGTTCTTTGAAGATAGAACGCAGCTTTTTTTCTAGGGTTTTCTCTTCAGTCGTAACTTCTGCGTGATAGTAAATAGAGCCAATTTCTAATTGTTGCGTTAGTTCAGGCAAAATTTGGTCTGGATTACCAAGGCGAATCATCAAATCGGAATTAAGCGATCGCAAACTTTCGCGTAAATTTGTCACACTCTCGATCAGAAATTTGGCACGAAAAGCACCTGTTTTCTCGAAGCCAAAGGAGGTTTCATCAAAGTGAGCGAGATCAAAGCAATATACAGAAAATATGTTTGCGCCTGTTCGTTTGGCCTCTTCAGATGCACGATATAAGGTTTCGCAGTCATACGATCGCAGGTCATTACGAAACCAAACTAAAATATTTTGTTTATTCATATTACTTTCAGTGGAAATCAAAAAAGCTGTGGCGCACGCGCAGCGTGCGCCACAGCTTTTTTGGTTGTAGTTTTTATTGTATACTTCCTTCCCAGTAGAAAAATAGATATTAAAACCCAAGATTAGGCGGTGCGGCGCTTCGCGCCGTCTAATCTTTTAC
>JBBRQX010000004.1:0-18038 GCA_038225745.1 Pseudanabaenales cyanobacterium
ACGGAAAAATTCCTAGAGTTAAAGATCTGCGACTATGGTGAACCTTTTGATATTGACGCTGAAATTGAACGAGTTACTAAAGAAGCCGAAAAAAATCAAGATTTTCAAGATATCGATGATATTCCCACGGGTGGTCGAGGTTTGATGATTGCCACAACGATCGCTGATGAAATTACATACGCGGCGATGCCTGATGGTCGCAATTGCCTCTCAATGCTCAAAAAATTTGCAGATACTCAATGGAATTGAAAATCACCCAAATTCTTAACGCTTTAGCCATAAAATAAAGGCAAATAGACCGACGGGGATGGTTATTGCGGAAAGTGCGATCGCATTGATCATATCTGCTGTCAGATTATTTAATAACGCCCAGTTTGGCGCAGCATATTTAATCACAGCCGAGGCGATCGCTGAATAAGTAAGTAGTCGTAAAATAATTAAAATCTGGGGGATTGACGAAAAAGTTTGCATACAGATTTTTAGATAAGTTTGGTTAAGCGCGTAAAACTTGAAAAGGGGAGTAAGTTACTCCCCTTTTCAAGTTTTTATAAAAAGCTAGATGATGCGTAGAGTCCAGAGTTAAATTCTACTTGATCGCAGTCAGGGTCACGTTGACAAAGATTCAGACAATGTTAATACTCGACTCAAGCTCTGCTTGATTAGGCTTATGCTTAAGCGTCTTGCCAGAGCTTCCTACTCCCTTTCCAGTGAAAGATTAGGCGTTGCGGCGCGGAGCGCCGCAACGTCTAAATTCTTGGGTTTTAATGTCTATTTTTATACTGAGAAGGGATTAAGATACCAAGTGGGTTCTATAGCGATCGCCAGTTTTTTGGGCTAATATGATCAACGCAAAGGTTCGCGTACCTGAGCATATAAATATCGTAATTTGGCAATCACAATGACCGAATGGATTAAAAATACAATGGAATCCCTAGGTTATGTGGGGATTGGGCTACTGATGTTTTTGGAAAATCTATTTCCGCCGATTCCTTCAGAATTAATCATGCCCCTCGCAGGATACACGGCAAGTCTGCCAGATCCAAAAATTCAAGTAATTCCTGCAATTGTGGTCGGTGTGATTGGGACGATCGTGGGCGCAATCCCTTGGTACTATGCGGGGTTACTGTTAGGACAGGAACGCTTGCGGGTATTAGCAGGGCGTTATGGAAAGTGGATCGGTGTTTCTGAAGACGATCTTGATAAATCAGTAACGTGGTTTCAAAAACATGGCGTAAAGGCGGTGCTATTTGGGCGGATGGTGCCTGGTATTCGCACTTTGATTTCGATTCCCGCAGGTATTGGCAAAATGCCTCTGATTCCTTTCTTTATCTATTCGACAATTGGCACAATTGGCTGGGTAACTTTATTAACCTATGCAGGTTATTTTTTAGGTGAAAATTACGATTTAGTCGAAAAAAATATTGATGTAATCACCAAGGTGGTTGTTTTTGGCGTTTTGATTGCGATCGCCTCTTTTATTAGTTATCGTCTGTGGAAGCGATCGCGCAAATGACATAAAAGAAACCCAAAAAGCTGTAGCGCACGCGCAGCGTGCGCTACAGCTTTTTGGGTTTTGGATTTCTTTTTTTATCTTAAAAATTTCATGGATAAGCTCACACTTTTTCCAGCCAAAGATGGATCGGTCACTTTTTGGTTTGTCCTAATACAAGTCGTGACAGATGTATCTAAACTTTTTTTACAAAAAACATAGACATTAAATCGTTCATGCTCTAACATAGATGATCGCGACTTTTTTGGCATTCCTCATGAACGCTTCTGAAATCATCCGCTCAATTGAAGCGGAATACATCAAAACAGATCTCCCGACAATTTATGTTGGAGATACTGTCAAAGTTGGAGTTAGGATCAAAGAGGGCGGCAAAGAACGTACTCAGCCATACGAAGGCGTGATCATTGCGAGACGTGGTTCTAGCGTTAACACCGTTATTACTGTCCGTCGTGTATTTCAAGGAATTGGAGTTGAGCGAGCCTTCTTGCTACATTCTCCCCAAATTGAAAGCATCAAAGTGATCCGTCGTGGCAAAGTGCGTCGTGCTAAGCTCTACTACTTACGTGACCTTGTTGGTAAAGCAACTCGTCTTAAACAACGATTTGACCGCCCACTATAGAGCGATCTATGGTTATACTAGGTATCAAATACTATTCCGATATAGCAATTGATACAGTAAATATAACTGGTTGCGTAAACGAATCGTGTTTTCACTACGTGCGTCCTTAGTTCAGTTGGTAGAACGCAGGTCTCCAAAACCTGATGCCGCGGGTTCGAGTCCCCCAGGGCGCGCTTCACTATTCTCACAAGCTCGAAATTACTTAAAGTTTGCTCAAGATTGTACTTAAACACATCGCATTTACAAAGATTGTAAAGGGATCGCAAGAGTTGCCGCTATGACAAAAAACGAACTGAAAGAGCAACCAAAAGAATTACCCAAAGCCGAACCAGATGTAACGTCTGACCAGTCTGGTGTGTTCAAGCTTTTTGCAGAATCCAAAGCCGAATTCGGCAAGATTGTCTGGCCTAGCCGCCAACAACTTATTAGTGAATCTGCATCTGTTCTTTTGATGATCGTTGCCGTTGCAACCTTTGTTTATCTGATTGATGCATTGTTTAAGGCGATCGCATTGCAGGTATTTCAATAATGTTTACCGAAGACATCGACCATTCATCTAGTAGCCACGAAGAATCAGACGTAATATTTCAATGGTATGCCGTTCAAATTGCTTCAGGCTGCGAAAAAAAGGTCAAGTCGAGTCTAGAGCAACGCATCAAAACCCTTGACGTTGAAGATAGGATCAAGCAGATTGAAATTCCGCAAACGCCAACCGTCAAACTTAGGAAAGATGGTAGTCGGCTTGCATCCGAGGAAAAGATCTTCCCTGGATATGTTCTGATCCAAATCAAAACTGTCAGAAACGAAATCGGACAGCTAGAGGTTGATGATGATGCATGGCTTGCTGTCAAAAGCACTCCTCATGTAATTAACTTCGTTGGCACAGAACAAAAACGTCACTATGGTCGTGGTCGTGGGCATGTTAAGCCTCGTCCTCTGACTGAAAAAGAAGTCGAAAGAATCTTCCGTGTCGTAGTCGAGCAAGAGCCAGTTCTCAAAATTGACATGGCTCAAGGCGACAAAATCAAAGTGCTTACTGGACCTTTCAAAGATTTTGAAGGGGAAGTGGTAGAAGTTAGCCCAGAGCGCAGTAAACTCAAGGCGCTTCTCTCGATCTTTGGTAGGGACACACCTGTTGAATTAGAGTTCAATCAGGTTCAAAAGCAAAATTAACGCAAAACTAGTTCACTCAAACGCAGGTTTGTAGATTTTTTAACGGCTATATTGGCTAAAAGAGAAAATGGCTAAGAAAGTTACAGCAATTATTAAGCTAGCACTTAATGCTGGTAAGGCTAGTCCAACTCCACCAGTTGGTCCTGCCCTAGGTCAGCATGGTGTGAATATCATGATGTTTTGTAAGGAATACAATGCCCGTACTGCCGATCAAGCAGGCATGGTCATTCCTGTCGAAATATCTGTATTTGAAGACCGAAGCTTTACCTTCATCCTCAAAACACCTCCAGCATCAGTTCTGATTCAAAAGGCAGCTGGCATTACGGCTGGCTCTGCTGAACCTAATCGTAAAAAAGTTGGTTCGATTAGCAGAGATCAGCTTCGTCAGATTGCTGAGACAAAAATGCCTGATATCAATGCAAATGACATTGATGCAGCAATGAAGATTATTGAAGGCACGGCAAAAAATATGGGCGTTACTATTAACGCTTAGTTTTTAGCTTTAGTCTTCCGATCAATAAACACACATAAGAATTTTAGTTGGGGGAGGAAATTAAGTTTTCCGATCGCACCCCTCAGGAAAAATCATGGCAAAGAAAATATCAAAGCGTTTTAAGGAAGCTCTGAGCAAGGTTGAAGAGCGTCCTTACGCACCAATTGAAGCATTGGAACTACTAAAGGCAACTGCAACCGCTAAGTTTGCTGAGTCGGTAGAAGCTCACGTAAGACTAGGAATTGATCCCAAGTACGCTGACCAACAGTTGCGGACAACCGTAACCCTGCCTAAAGGTACTGGTCAAACCATCCGCGTAGCTGTCATTGCTCGTGGTGAAAAAGTTGCTGAAGCCGCCGCCGCAGGTGCAGACATCTCTGGTTCTGAAGAACTCATTGATGAAATCATTAAGGGACGCATGGACTTTGACTTGCTGATCTCGACACCTGACATGATGCCTCAAGTTGCCAAGCTCGGTAAATTGCTTGGACCAAGAGGATTAATGCCTTCGCCTAAAGGTGGTACAGTAACCACTGATTTGGCTGGCGCAATTAATGAGTTCAAAGCTGGTAAGCTAGAATTCCGTGCTGATCGCACAGGTATCGTTCACATCCTGTTCGGCAAAGCTACATTTTCCGCCGAAGATTTGCTAGTAAACCTGAAAGCCCTGCAAGAAACGGTTGATCGCAATCGTCCTTCTGGTGCAAAGGGTCGCTACTGGCGTTCAGTTTATGTATCGGCAACGATGGGACCTGCGATCGAAGTTGATATTGCGGCTCTGCGCGATCTCAAGTTTGCAGACGCATAATTAAAGCCTTTCAAAGTCATTAATTGATGAAATTCTTACCCAAAAGGTGAGTGTTTCATGGAAGAAGTAAAAGCTAAGTCTAATTGTTGTAATAAGCCTAGAAAGAAATTTCGACAACTGAATATCTCCGTAGACAGCAGGTGCTAACAGCTTAATTTCCTGATGAGGTGTTTCAAAGAAGATTCTTGAGTGAATCCTTTTTTAGCCTCTGTCTGCGAAAAGACGAGGCTTTTTTGATATCTCTATTTAATGACTTTAAAGATCTACACAGCCAATTTGATGGGGCAATGATCCATTAAATTAGTTCCAAATATAAGGAGGTGAAAACCATATGGGTAAGACCCTAGACCAGAAAAAAGTTTTAGTCAGCGAAATGACCAAAGAGTTTGAAGGAACTCAAATGGTCATGGTCATCGATTATTCAACTTTGTCAGTAGCTGAGATTACCAAGCTTCGCCGATCGCTCCGTCCGACGGGCACGGTGTGCAGAACCACTAAAAACACTTTGCTCAAGCAAGCAATTTCGCAGACTCCTGAATGGAAGCCTCTTGAAGACTTTCTCGTTGGTCCTTCGGCTTGCTTATTTGTCAAAGACGATATCGGTGGTGCTGTTAAAGCCTACCAAGCTTTTCAAAAGGAATCTAAGAAAACCGAACTTCGTGGCGGTGTCTTAGAAGGTCGCGCTTTGACTGCAAAAGACTTGCAGGCGATCGCTGACCTACCTTCCAAGGAAGTCCTGATCGCGCAAATTGCTGGTGCAATCAACTCGATTACCGCCAAAATTGCGATCGGTATCAAAGAGGTTCCTCAATCTCTGGGCAGAGCTATCAAGGCTATTTCCGAAAAAGAAGCGGCTTAAATGTCCGAAAGCTATTGGCGCTTAGCTGATAGCTAAAATAATCAATCACTAATTAATCAACTAAAGAGAAAAACTATGTCTACAAAAATCGACAGCATTATTGAAGAACTAAAGTCTTTGAGCCTTCTTGAAGCTTCGGAATTGGTCAAAGCGATCGAAGAAACCTTTGGCGTTTCGGCTGCTGCTCCTGTTGGTGGCATGATGATGGCTGCGGCTGGTGGTGCTGCTGCGGTTGAAGAAGTCGAAGAAAAGACCGCTTTTGACTTGGTACTTGACGAAGTTCCTGCTGATAAGAAGATTGCTATCCTCAAGGTCGTGCGTGAAATCACTGGCTTGGGTCTGAAGGATGCTAAGGATCTAGTTGAATCTGCACCTAAGACTGTTAAGGAAGGCATGGCTAAGGCTGATGCTGAAGCGGCTCAGAAGCAAATCGCAGAAGCTGGCGGTAAGGCTTCCGTTAAATAGTTGTTATCAACACTTACTCCTTTCCCAGTGAAGAATCAGCATTGCGGCGCTCCGCGCCGCAACGTAATGCTAATCTTTTACTGGGAAGAGAGCAGCATTTTTTAAAGATCCTGCTTTGTAAGATTTTTAAAAATAATCATAAAGGCACGCATAGCGTGCCTTTATAGTTTTAAATTTATGCTGAGCTTAGCGCGGCATAATTGTTGCGTATTAGGTATTTTTTTATGAACGATCCTCTATCAGAATTGTTTGCAGTAATTGTTGATCGCCGCGAGCATCCGCAAGAAAACTCTTATACTTGCAAGTTATTTGCGGGTGGCGATAATAATATTTTAAAAAAAATTGGTGAAGAATCCGCCGAAGTTGTCATGGCTTGCAAAGATGATGATCCTGAGGCGATCGCCTCTGAAGTGGCTGATTTGTTTTATCACACGTTAGTTGCGATCGCGCATCACCATGTCGATCTGCAACTGGTGTACGACAAGTTGGCTCAGCGACGTTAAAGTCGCATGAGAAAACTATTGCGTAGTTTTTTAATGCGATCGCCCGAAATCCTTAATTAATGCAGTAAGATTACCTATGAATTGATCAAAGGGTAGATTGCTGTGGAATCGAATAGTGTAGAGCGTTCAGATCCTCTTACTGGCAGTGTTTTAAAAGGTACTCTCAAGGCTGTTGGGGGTACATTGCTAGGTGTGATCACGATCGGCGGTGCAGCCGTGGCTGGGGGACTAGTCGGGTTAGCTCTCAGTTTTCGAGATCTTCCCGATGTTAGAGTTCTGAAGGGCTATATTCCAGTTGAAACCACTTATATTTACGATATCAATGGTGGCTTGATTGCGCGTTTACATGGCGATGTCAACCGCGAAGTTGTCACGCTCGATCGTATTTCACCACATTTAAAGCGATCAGTTCTCGCGATGGAAGATGCTTACTTCTACACTCATAAGGGTATTGATCCTAGTGGTATTGGTCGAGCAATTTTAGCTAACTTTAATGCAGGTGGCACTGTTGAGGGTGGATCGACTTTAACGCAGCAATTAGTCAAAAATTTATTTTTATCTAACGAACGTAGCCTCAATCGTAAAGTTGCTGAAGCAGTTTTGGCAATGCGGGTCGAACAGGTATTTACTAAGGAGCAAATCCTTGAGATGTACCTTAATCAAGTATTTTGGGGAAAAAATACTAATGGCGCAGAAACAGCTTCTCAAAACTATTTTGGCAAATCTGCTGCTGATTTGACCCTCGGCGAAGCCGCCATGTTAGCGGGTACTATTCAAGCGCCTTCGGCATTTAATCCTGTTGATAATTATCCAGAATCTAAGAAAAGACAAGGTTTGGTGCTAGATCGACTGGTAGAAATTGGATGGTCAACTCCTGCGGAAGTTAAAGCCGCCAAAGCCCAGAAAATCACCATTCGTAAGCAAGGGATTTCTTACGAAGCTAGTCGTGTTCCTTATGTATCTCAGGCTGTAACCGCAGAACTAGAAGAGAAATTTGGTAGAGATGCCGTTCTGCAAGGTGGATTGCGAGTTCAGACGACAATTGATTTGAAGTTGCAGCGCATTGCCGAAGAGGTTGCCAATGAGGGGCATAAAGATTTAGTTGATCGCGGAGCCTATGCTGATCAATTAGCATTAGTTGCGGTTGATCCACGCACAGGCTTTGTTAAGGCTCTAGTGGGCGGTGTGGGCGACTTTGACAAGAATCAATTTAACCGCGCTGTTCTCGCTAGACGACAATTGGGATCTTCGTTTAAACCTTTTGTTTACTATGCCGCATTTGCTACAGGCAACTACACGCCTGACTCAGTGATTGATGATAGTCCGATGAACATTCCTGATGGCGATGAACCCTATATCCCTCGTAACTATGACAATAAGTTCTCAGGTTCAATTACCATTCGTCAGGCGATCGCTGTTTCTCGGAACATTCCTG
This sequence comes from Pseudanabaenales cyanobacterium, assembly GCA_038225745.1. Taxonomy (GTDB): domain Bacteria; phylum Cyanobacteriota; class Cyanobacteriia; order Pseudanabaenales; family Pseudanabaenaceae; genus Pseudanabaena. Next base: position 7,866 of record JBBRQX010000004.1, read on the forward strand.
CAATCAAGTTAGGAATAGAAGTTGGCAATGAAAATGTAGTGGCGATTTGTCGCAAGTTGGGGATTAATAGCCCGATCAAACCTGTTGTTTCGCTACCCCTTGGTGCAGCCGATGTCACACCGATGGAAGTGGCGGGAGCGTATGCTGTATTTGCCAGTGGTGGATATAAATCAAAAACAACATTGATTGCGCGGGTGACCGATCGCAATGGCAATCTAATTCTGGACAATACGCCGAAGCCTGAGCTAATTCTCGATCCGATCGCTGTTTCTTATTTAACTGATACTTTGCGTGGAGTAGTTACCAACGGCACGGCAACTGAGGCACAAATGAGTGATGGGCGACCTGTCGCTGGTAAGACAGGTACGACTTCAGATTTTCGGGATGCGTGGTTTGTGGGCTATGCCCCACAGCTATCTGTCGCTATTTGGATCGGCAATGATGATTATTCGCCGATGGCAAATGGGGTGACAGGCGGTGTGTATGTAGTGCCGATTTGGCGGAAGTTTATGGAGAGGGCTTTGGCGGGGCAACCGATTGAGCAATTCCCAGTACCTTCTGAGATCCAAGAAAAAGAAGGTGGCAAAAAGAAAAACTAGGCTGGGTTGATTTGCCAGAACTTATCCGCGAATTATTGTAATATTTCTACCTGCGGGGCTGGTTGCGATTTCGGTTGTGGTGCGATCGCTAATTGATGGCAAACCAGAACGGCGATCAAATATCACCAACCAACCCGTATCTAAACTCAAGCCTGACAGATACTTGTCCAACTGCTCCAACCCTTCATGAATCGGATCTTTCTTACCATCGCGCCATACCTTGAGTTCCATACCCAAAATCACACCCTGATATCTCAAACAGATATCCATCCGCCCCGAACCGATCGCATAATCTCTCTCTAGCGTCCCACCGCCATTAACGACACGATGTAAAAAAGCCATCAATACCAAGTGTGGCGCAATTTCGGGATAGGGCGTACTTTTGAACAATGGTTCGCCATGTTGTCGCCAGAATTTGAGAAATGCTTCTAATAGAAGATGGGGTAGAAATTCACCTGTAGCACTCAACCAAATTGGTTGAATCACGCCTAAAGAAGCCGTAGTGACATAAGTTAGAGATCTAGGCAAGACTTCTTGATAGATGGGATTTGCAATTTCCAATCCTCTTTCTGGAGTTTGACGACACAAGCCTAAATCCAATACATATCGCAAATCATCTTGAGGAACGTTCGGCAATTCATCTCCCGCAAGAATCGGCTCAATAATTGCCCTCACCCGATCTTCCCTTAACCTCTCCGCCAAACTATCCAAGTGTGTATCTTGTCTCTTGATCAGGATCTCTTTGGTTTGATTTACTAAGTCTGGCGTAATGTGAATAGTTGGATCTGTGGCAATATATTCAGTAATTTCTTTAGCGATCGCATTCACGAGCCAAGGCTGTCCCTGTGTCAAATGGAAAGCATGGGCGATCGCTGCTTCCGTAAATATTTGTCCAGTGGCTTCAGTATGTTGAGCATAGAGATTTTTTACATCCATTAGAGTAAAATTACTCATTGTAAAGGATTGAACTTTGATGTTGAATGGACTGGAAGTATTCAGGCGATTGCTTCCTCCCGCCACAATTTTGTAATCCCTAACATCGCGCATTCCAATCAAGCCAACAGATTGCGGAAATCCCTGCGGACGATTGGGAAATCCCGATCTCAGTTGTCGTAATACCGAGATTAAAGCCTCATCACTCAAGGCATCGATTTCATCGATAAACACGGCTAAGGGACGAGAAGACGCTTGCGCCCATGCACTCAGCGCTGTCCCAATTCTAGAACCTGCCTCTGCCTCTGACCAGGCCTGCGGTTGCAGTGATTCTGGCAAACGAAACCGCAGCGATTGTTTCCATTCTGATAAAATCGCTTTTTCGGCAGCACTAGGATCATGGGAAAAAACGGCTCCCACTTCCACAGATAGCATTACGGCGGTGTATTGACCGCTTTTTGTGAGTTCCTGTGCGAGGGAGAGCATGGCGGTGGTTTTGCCAATTTGCCGAGGCGCATGGATCACAAAATAATTACGCTGGTCAATCAGATGCCTTAGCTGTGGTATGCGATCGGTTGCCGACAGCATATAGTGAATTTCGGGTTGGCAGGGTCCTGCGGTGTTAAACCATTTGGTCATGAATGTTCGCCAAGGAGAGAGCTAGATATTTGTTAATCAATATAGCTTATGGGTTTAATCTATGGCGATCGCTTCAATTTCTAATCACCAAAATTAACTTAACCTCTTCTCACGAGCCAAAATTCCAGCTAAAACTTTGTCTACAGATTCTTGAACTGTTTCTACATCAGTATGGCAGATTAATTCTGGAGAGATGGGAGCTTCGTATGGGTCACTAATACCAGTAAAGTTGAGCAGACTTCCCGATCGCGCTTTGGCATATAAGCCCTTGACATCGCGTTCTTCGCAGACTTCTATTGGAGCGTTTATATATACTTCTACAAAATTATTTGTGGAATGACGAATTTCATCGCGGAGCGATCGATAGGGACTGATGGCAGCAACGATCGCAATCACACCATTGCGACTAAGCAGATCAGCGACAAAAGCTATACGGCGAATATTTGTATCGCGGTCTTCTTTGCTAAAGCTTAATCCCTTAGATAAATGAGTTCTGACGACATCGCCATCTAATAATTCTACTTTGTAATTTGCGGCTTTGAGCTTTTCAGTGACAGCAAGGGCGATCGTTGTTTTTCCTGCGCCACTCAACCCCGTAAACCATAAGAGCATCCCCAAATCATTCAAATTATTTACCTCAAAATCCACTAATATATTATATCTGCATATTCTTGTTTTAATTTGAACTAATGATTATTTCGACATGCTCTAAATTTTTACTAGAAACTTCTCCTACACCTATCTATCAAAGAATTATTAATGGATTCAAAAACGTTTTGATAGAGCTAGGACATGAGATCGTTATTATTGACACAAAGAGGATTTCATCTATTGAAGAATACGTATTAATTCTCAAAAAAGAAGCGCCAGATTTTCTTGTATTAACTAATCCTCTTTGTTTGTTATCAAGTTATTCAGAAGAATTACAAGGGTTTATATTCGAGAAGTTAGGAATACCTATTATTTTTGTCCATCACGATAATATTTTTAGCGATTTGTCTGATCTAAATATAATCCGAAAAAAATTAATATCTTTCTTGCGTGTTAAAAAAACAAGTTGGCATTTTTGTCTGGAATATGAAAATTGCTTGGATTTAAGAAGTTTAGGAATTAATAACGCCTTTTCAATTTCTCATGCTTCAGAGTTTACTAAATATTCTCCAGAAGTAAATTTTGAACATGAGGTCTCATTTCTAGGTCACATTTTGCCAAGTCTATCAACAACAATTGAAGAAATCCCATTTTCTCATTATGTTCAATCTCATGTATGGCATCGTATTGTTAACTTAGATACAAAGTTAGGGGATTACGCCGCTAAATTTGCGACTAAGCAAATAGGTGAGGATAGCGAGCTTATTCATTTTTTAAGCTTTAAACATTTCTATATTTCTCTCTTGCATTCTCAATCTCATAGTTTTAGAGGAGAAATTATTAAGAGGATTGATAGTGCAAATGTAGATATTATTGGTGGGGATACCGCTTATATTCATGGGTCAAATCGAAATCTAACAATCAAAAGAAAAAATATCAGATATTATCCTGTACAAACAAATGATGGTGCTGTTCAAAAGATTTATCAAAATTCACAAATCAATTTGAATATAACATCTCTCCAATTTGATGATGCAGTCATTAATCGTGTAATTGATATTGGAGCTGTCGGCGGATTTGTGCTTACTGATTGGCGTTCAGATCTAGAAACATTAACTGGAGTTCATCAAGAAATTTCTTATAAATCCATTGAGGAGCTAAATGATAAAATTGCTTATTATTTACATCAAGATCACCATCAAGAACGTTTAGATATTGCTGAAGTACTCCATCAAGATATCGGCAAGAAACATAACTATTTATCTGTTGTAATGGATATGATTTCTAGAATTAATATATCAGAAAAAACTATGACTGAGCCTCTTCGTATTGATCTTGGCTGTGGAATTTGGAAGCCAGAAGGATTTATTGGTGTTGATATAAGCCTAAGCGCTAATGTTGATGTAATCGCAAACTTAAATCGACGTTTTCCTTTTGGTGATAACAGTGCAGAGGTTATTCGAGCGCATGATGTTGTCGAGCATTTGGACAATAGAATCCATACCATGAATGAGCTATGGAGAGTATCTAAGCCCGATGCTCTAATTGATATTCGCGTTCCATCTACGGATGGTCGAGGCGCTTTCCAAGATCCTACCCATGTTAGCTTTTGGAATATAAATTCTTTTCTTTATTATTGTGTGGAATATCCAGAATATTTGAAACTTTGTCATAGCTATGGATTTAAGGGGGCATTTAGTTTAGTAAGTTTAGAGCAAGAAACATCTGACGATGAGATTATTCATGTTCATGCAGTATTAAAAGCTGTTAAAGATACACCAATTCAGGAGGCTATTTCGCAGAATGTCTTACAAAGTGAATCAGGAGAATACAAACACGGTCAAGATAAAGTGCGAGGTTTTGCTCGTAAAAGTACAAATGGAAATAAAAAATTATCTGAGGTGCTGAAATTAAGTGTTTCAGATATTTTTGGCAAAGCCTTAAATTTTCATCAGCAAAAGCAGCATGAATCTGCTCGAAATTGTTATCAGGAGATACTAACAATAGATCCAAATCATCTTGATAGTTTATCGAATTTGGGCAGTGTGCTGAAAAATTTAGGTCGTTATGATGAAGCGATCGCCTGTTATCAACGAGTTTTAGAGTTAAGACCTGAGCAGGTAGAAACATGGTTTAACTTGGGGAATGCTTACCAAATCGAGAATAAATTATTAGAAGCTGAAACTGCATTTGCCAGAGCGATCGCGATCAAATCAGATTTTGGCGCAGCCCATTTTAAACTAGCTAAGGTGCTACAAGAGCAAGATAAATTCATGCTTGCTGTCGATCATTACAAACAGGCGATCGCACTTGAGTTTAATCTTGCTGAAGCGTATTACAACTTGGGAAATACTCTATTTGCTCAAAAAGAATATGAACTAGCGATCGCCGCTTTTCAGCAAGCGATAACCTTTAAATCAGACTTTGTAAGGGCTTATATTCGTTTGGGCATGTTACATCAACAGACTGAAGATTTTACTGCTGCTGAGTCTTATTTTCGTCAAGTCTTACAACTGCAACCCAATGAAATCGAAGCTTTTGACAACTTAATCTTTCTATTGCATAAACAGCGAAAGTCAGAACAGGCGATCGCTTTATTACAAGATAAACTCGATCAAGATCCCAATCATGCCAATGCCTATAGCCATTTGGGAACGATTTATAATGATCTGGGGCGTTATGATGAGGCGATCGCCAATTTGCGTAAGGCATTAGAGATAGATGCAACCCAAGCGATGACTTTGAATAATTTAGGCTTTGCGCTCATTCAGCAAGGTCAACTGACGGAAGCGATCGCTAACTTTCAGTCTGCGATTAATATTGCTCCAGATCTCGCCGCCGCCCATCTCAATCTCGGTCATGCACTTTGCAACCAAGGGCGGGTTGCAGAAGGAATAGCTAGATTTAAAGAAACAGTACGTCTAGAGCCAGATTATTATCATGCCTATTCCAATTTTCTCTATGCCTTAAATTACGAAAGTGAAAATACTCCTGAAGCGATCGCTACTGCCCATCGCGACTGGGGCGATCGCCTTTCTCGGCAACTGATACCCTATACGAGTTGGGAAAACACGCTGCAAAGCCGCCGCAAATTGCGAGTGGGCTATGTTTCTCCTGACTTCCGCAAGCATTCTGTGGCTTACTTTATCGAGCCGATTTTGACTCGTCACAATTCTCGCAAAGTCGAGACTTTCTGCTATGCCAATGTTTTACAACCCGATGATGTCACCGATCGCCTAAAAAGTGTTGTTCATAATTGGCGAGATATTTATTCATTAACTGACAGCCAAGTTGCAGAATTAATTCGGCGCGATCGCATTGATATTTTAGTGGACTTAGCAGGACATACGGGTAGTAGTCGTTTGCCAGTGTTTGCCCTAAAACCTGCACCGATCCAAATCACTTATTTGGGTTATCCAAATACTTCAGGATTGTCAGCAATTGACTATCGACTGACTGATAGCTATGCCGATCCTGTCGGTATGACCGAAGACTTTTATACTGAAGAACTGCTGCGTTTTCCTAATAGCTTTCTTTGCTATCAAGCGCCTGAAAATACGCCCGATGTGATCGAATTTCCTGCTAAAACGATTAAAAGAATTACTTTTGGTTCCTTTAATAACTTGCCTAAAATTACTGAATCGGTGATCGATCTTTGGGCGAAAGTTCTTCATGCTGTTCCCAATTCGCGGATGATTCTTAAGATCAATTGGTTTGATGATGCAGGAACACGCGATCGCTATTGGCAATTGTTTGGCGATCGCGGCATCACCCCTGAACGGGTGAAATTAATTGGCTTAATTCTCGACTCAACGCATCATCTCGCTTTTTATGGAAACATCGACATTGCCCTCGATCCTTTTCCTTACAACGGCACAACTACTACCTGTGAAGCATTGTGGATGGGTGTGCCTGTGATCACGTTGGCGGGGCAAACCCATGTCAGTCGGGTTGGTGTGAGCCTATTAAATGCAGTGGGTTTACCAGAATTAATTGCCAATAGTCCAGATGAATATATCGCTCTGGCGGTTAAGCTCGCTTCGGATTGGGAGAGCTTAAGTCAATTACGACAAAACCTCAGAACTAGAGTTGCTAATTCGTCGCTAGGCGATCGCGCACAGAACACCCAAAATATTGAAACAATCTATCAAGACATTTGGCTGAACTATTGCATTCAAAAAAAGACTTGAAAAAGCAAAAATAAGTATTATTATATTCTCAATTATTAATAATTAATGATGAGTAAAATTTTCTAAGGTCATCGCCCTTTCGTGGGAGATGGAGGCGGGGATATGAGTATTGCTGTAACTAGGCTATTTATATTGCTCTCTTTTGTCTGATAAATTTCTATTGCTGCTTTCCTTTGAGTAGCGATTTTCCTTAAGCTCTAGACAAATTCACTTCCCAAATAATTGACTAACTCTTTAGAAATTAACGCATCTAGGCAATTTACGCCTTGGTTGTATGAGCAGAACCTGAGCTTTGTCTTTACCACCTATCAAGCAGGGAAAATCTTTTTCATTGGCTTGCAGCAAGATGGCAATTTATCGGTATTCGAGCGCACCTTCGAGCGCTGTATGGGGCTATATGCCCAAGGCAACAGCCTATACATGAGTTCGTTGTATCAGCTCTGGCGATTTGAAAATGTTTTGGCGGCGGGTGAATTACAGGATGGCTATGATGCCCTGTACTTGCCGCAAATGAGCTATGTGACGGGAGATTTAGATATTCATGACATTGTGCTGCGCGAAGCTGAGACTGGAGACGCAGCTAGCAATCTTGTGTGTGTGAATACATTATTTAGTTGCCTCAGCACGATGAGCGAGAGCCATAGTTTTAAACCCTATTGGCAACCGCCATTTATTTCTAAGCTGGCTGCCGAAGATCGCTGTCATCTGAATGGGCTAGCGATGCGGGACGGACAGCCAAGGTATGTGAGCATGGTCAGCCAGTCGGATGTGGCGGATGGGTGGCGAGAGCATCGCATCGGTGGTGGCTGCATCATGGACATTGTCAGCAATGAGGTGGTGGCGGATGGCTTGACGATGCCCCATTCTCCGCGTTGGTATCGCGATAAGTTGTGGTTGCTCAATTCGGGTACGGGCGACTTTGGCTATGTCGATATGGCATCTGGCAAGTTTGAGCCTGTGGCTTTTTGTGCGGGCTATCAGAGGGGGCTTGCTTTTCATGGCGACTTTGCGATTATTGGGCTGTCGCAAGCAAGGCACAACAAGACTTTTAGCGATCTGCCGATCAATCAACGTTTAGCCGAAAAGCAAGCGGAACCCCGTTGTGGGATTTTGATTGTTGATTTACGCACGGGTGATGTGGTGCATAGCTTACGCATTGAGGGAGTTGTCCAAGAGCTTTATGATGTGCAGGTTTTACCCAATATCAGGCGACCAATGGCGATCGGCTTTAAAACTGATGAAATTCGCCGTGTGATTACGATTCAAGACGGCTAAGGCAGTAGCCTTAACAATGGGCTTAAGCCCATTGCCCATTTGAGTTGTTTCTCCAAGCTACATAAGTCAAATTTCAATCAAACTATCATCAATCAATAAACATCATGGCAAACTCAAGTTTCAACCTCTCTAGTCTCAATGGTAGCAATGGCTTTAGCATCAATGGCATTGCGGCAGATGACAATTCAGGCACCTCGGTGAGCAGTGCGGGGGATGTGAATGGCGATGGGCTTGATGACCTGCTCATCAGCGCAGTTTATGCCGACCCCAATGGCAGTTATTCAGGACAGAGCTATGTGGTATTTGGCAATCGCACGGGCTTTGGCTCTAGCCTCAACCTCTCTAGTCTCAATGGTAGCAATGGCTTTAGACTCAATGGCATTGCAGCGAATGACCAATCAGGCAGATCGGTGAGCAGTGCGGGGGATGTGAATGGCGATGGACTTGATGACCTGCTGATCGGCGCATTAGGTGCTGTCAGTTTTTCAGGACAGAGCTATGTGGTATTTGGGACTCGCACGGGCTTTGGCTCTAGCCTCAACCTCTCTAGTCTCAACGGTAGCAATGGCTTTAGACTCAACGGCATTGCAGCGTTTGACGAATCAGGCAGATCGGTGAGCAGTGCGGGGGATGTGAATGGCGATGGGCTTGATGATCTGATCATCGGTGCAGACCGTGCCGACCCCAATGGCAGTAATTCAGGACAGAGCTATGTGGTATTTGGCAGTGTGGGCATCGGCGCAAGTGGGTTCATCGAGCTATCGCAACTGGTGGGCAGCAATGTCAATCGTAATTTTAATGCCACCTTTACAGGTAGCCCAATCCTAGTCGTGGGCGCTGGACTAACCCTAGCCGATCGCAACTCCCGTAACCTAGTCGGCGCGACGATCGCAATTACCAACTTGCTCAATGGCGCTAACGAATTCCTCAGCGCCACCACGACTAGCACCCCGATTATTGCAGCTTACAACCCCACAACAGGCATACTCACGCTCTCTGGTACTGCCACAGTCGCTCAATATCAGCAAGTCCTGCGTACCATCACCTACAACAACACCGCTACGACCGTTAACTCCACCTCTCGCTCAATTGAATTTGTCGTCGATGATGGCGCTTCTAGCTCCAATACCAGTGCTGTTGTCACGACGACTTTGGCGATTAACGTTAACGTAGCACCCACAGTTACCAGTGGCGCAACGGCAAGCTTTGCCGAAAACGCAACAGGAACTGTCTACACAGTCACAGGAACCGATCCAGATTTAGGTCAGACAGCCACATTGGTTTACAGCCTCACAGGTACAGATGCCGCGCTATTCAACATCGATAGCAGTACTGGCGCAGTCACTTTCATTACTTCACCCAACTTTGAAGCCCCCACTGATATCGGCGCGAATAATGTCTACAACATTAACGCCGTTGCTACTGATACAGGAGGTTTAACCAACAGTAAAGCCGTTGAGATCACCGTCACCAACGTCAACGAAGCACCCACCGTCACCAGTGGCGCAACAGCAAGTTTTGCTGAAAATGGAACAGGAACTGTCTACACAGTTACGGCGATCGATCCAGACGCATCAACCACATTGGCTTACAGCCTCACAGGAGCAGATGCCTCGAAGTTCGCCATCAACAGCAGCACAGGCGTAGTCACCTTCATCACTGCACCGAACTTTGAAGCACCAACTGATAGCGGCACAAACAATGTCTATGACATCACTGCGATCGCCACTGATGCAGGATGTTTAACCAGCACCCAAGCCGTGGCAATTAACGTCACCAATGTGAATGAAGCCCCAATTGTGAGCAATGCGATCGCCCCACAAGGAGTAACCGCAGGCTCCATATACAGCTATGCCTTTGGTATTAGCACCTTCACCGACCCCGAAGGAAGCGCACTCACCTACAGCGCATCGGCATTGCCTACTGGAATTTTATTTAACGCCTCT
>JBBRQX010000005.1:0-18038 GCA_038225745.1 Pseudanabaenales cyanobacterium
AAATGCGATCGCAAACCTTACAGCAATTTCCGATCAAACGAACCACAGTAAAAATTTTGAAAGGGTTGCTAAGCAACCCTTTCAAAATTTTTACTGGTTCTAATTTGAGCGCAGAGCGCTGTATATTGCTATAGTTTGATCCAATCTTGTTAAGATATACTTTAGCTAATATATAAAATCATGCATCAAGTTGAACCTAAAAAAGGGATTACCAAGATCTCGATAAGTGGATTTAAGTCAATTGCCACAGAATGCTCGATTGAGATTCGTCCTCTGACTATCCTCGCTGGTGCTAATAGTTCAGGAAAATCTAGCATTATGCAACCGCTTTTACTCATGAAGCAAACTCTAGAGTCTCCCTATAGTTATGGCAGTTTAAGCATAAATGGGGAAAACGTAAGATTTACATCCGTAAAGCAAATATTTTCTCAATCTTCAAAAGATAAACAGCAAGATTCCTTTACAATACAAATTAATCTTGATACTAATCGCTTCTGCAAACTTAAGTTTCAGAGCAATCCTAATGGGGGGCTAAAAACCATTGAGACAGAATATTATGAAGACTATTCTCCATATTTTGATAACGTTCCTAAAATGAAAATTCTTTCGCCTGAAATGACGCGCGAAGAGATTATCAAGGCTTTACCAGAAGAAACAAAATTGTATGAGTATCAAAGGCAAGGAATACTAAATTACGAGATTACCAATTTCTTTTGCTATTTAATTTGTATTGTATCTGACATAAGGTTACCTATCTTAAATCATACACCAGTATTTTCTAATGAGGTTAGTAGAATTATTCACGTTAAAGGAATGAGAAGTAATCTTGAGCGGACTTATAAATTGTTGGATATTAATACTGATCAAACTCATTTTCCAGCAGCATTTGATAATTATGTCGGTAGCCTAATTAATTCTTGGAGTGAAAATGATGTCTCTAAAATTAAGTCTTTAAATGGAGCTTTGGCTTTTCTAAGTCTCAGCAAAAAGGTTGAAGCAGAAAGGCTAGATGATACTCAAATCGAGTTGAAAGTTAATCGATCTCTAGACAGTGATGACATGGTAAATATTGTTGATGTTGGATCGGGAGTATCTCAAGTTTTACCAGTATTAGTGGCTTTAGTTGCCGCAGAACCAGAACAATTAGTCTATTTAGAAGAGCCAGAAATCCATCTACATCCTCGCGCTCAGGCAAATTTAGGAGAGATCATTGTAGATGCAGCTAATCGCGGAGTGAGAGTAGTTTTAGAGACCCATAGCGATCTGCTCTTAAGAAGAATCCAATCTCTAATTGCTGAAGATAAAATATCACCTGACAAGGCAATACTGCACTGGTTTAGTCGAGATGAAAATGGATTCACCAAGGTAACCACCTCTGATATGGACACCACTGGAGCTTTTGGCGATTTTCCTGAAGACTTTAGTGAAGTAGATTTAGAAGAAGAAAGTAGATATATAGAAGCTGCTGAAAGTAAACTTTTAAGGATGGCTGATTGAATATGGCAGCCAAAAATCTTGTAATTGATACTTCTGTTGCTAGTGCTGCTACTGAAAGAATTACGCTTGATCGGACATCCAAAAATTGTTGCGACTTTCTCAAGGAAGTTTTAGCCTGCGATCATCGCTTCGTGATGACTCCAAGCATCAAAACAGAATGGGATCAGCATCAGTCAGCTTTTAGCCGAAAATGGCGATTAGCAATGATTGCTAGAAAGAGAGTTACTCTTATTAATGTTGAGGCAAATAAGAGATTGAGAGAAGAATTTGACGCGATCGCATCAACAGATAAAGATCGTGAAGCAATGTGGAAAGACTCCATGTTAATTGAGGCTGCGATCGCATCTGACAAAATTGTAATTTCTAGAGATGAAAAAGCAAGAATCCCATTCACAAAAGCAGCCATAAGTATCTATGCGCTACGAGATATCGCATGGATTAATCCCAATAAACCAGAAGAAACTCCAATTGAATGGCTGAGGAGTGGCGCTAACGCTGAACCAGAGAGGTTGCTGGGCTTTAGTCGTAAGTTATGAGCTGCTAATCCTAACCACGACACTATTCTGAGAGTTGAGTTTTTAAAGTAACCCTTTACCAATTATGGTGTTGCACATTTGAAGGAGGAATGAGCTAATAAAATCTACAATGTTGAAACTAATGTCAATGGCTAGTCTTCCAAAATCAATATTTCTCGAAACGAATGTCTTCAGTTATATAATCGGCATCCTCAAGCAATTAGCGATCGCTACTTTCTCTTTGCAAACTTAACTTGCTTTTCTGTAAAAACCACAAAGCTATCTGGAAACTGTTCCACATGATTTTTGGTATTGATCAGCTAATTTGTGATAGCGGCGTAAACTATTCATTAGAGACGGCTAAAAACCCTTAATGTTGGACTTTGGACAAATGTTATAGGTAGTGTTTTAAAGCCTCTAACTTGAGAGCCAAACCACCATCTATAGCGTAGTTTTTAACTTTGTCCAAAGTCCAATTAATGGCAAAAAGCTTTCGGTTCTAGCCTCTCGCAATAGGTCAGATGAGAGGCTTAGGCTGTCTAATTTTTGCCATAGGAAATATGGTCAGCTCAATTTTGATGTTTTTATAAAGTATGTCCCATTCGCTTAGGAATAGCCTCATTAAAGCTTTTGGTGATTTGCGATAGAGATAAAGCGATCGCACTTTCACCACCAACAGCGATCGCTAAATCTTTAGCCGACTCTCTCACCGTGCCGATATGCTGCCAGCTATTGCCCAATTGACTCACAAGATAAGCTTCCCACGCAGGGCGATCGCTTTCTTTGACAGAGACGACAATCCGACTCGCGCCTTCACCAAAGAGAACTTGAATAAGATTTAAATCATTAGAATTAGATAACTGAATCTGAGCCGTGAGTTTGCCAGAGATACTCGATTCGGCGATCGCTACGGCTAGACCACCCTCAGAACAATCATGAGCGGACTGCACTAATCCCTGCGTAATGCCTTGACGACAGGCGAAGCTCACTTTGCGTTCTAGCTCAAAGTTTACAGGCTGCGGTCTACCTGTTACTTCACCAATTACCGAGGCGAGATATTCTGAACCTGCCAGACTAGCGCGATCGCTACCAAGTAAATAAATCGCATCACCGACAGCTTGCCAACCCTGACCACAAACCTTAGTCACATCTTCGACTAAGCCCACCATGCCGATTACAGGTGTGGGATAAATCGGTTGAGAGTTTCCATTTGAGTCAATAGTTTCGTTATAGAGTGAGACATTGCCTCCAGTGACAGGAGTTGATAACTCGCGACAAGCATCAGCAATACCTCGACAAGCTTCGTGCAATTGCCAGTAACCAATCGCATTTTCAGGACTGCCAAAGTTTAAATTATCAGTGACAGATAAAGGTTCAGAACCAACGCAGGATAAGTTTCGTGCAGCCTCAGCAACGGCAAGTTTTGCACCTTCATAAGGGTCGAGATAGACATAACGGGCATTGCAATCGACAGTGGCGGCGACACCGACAAGGGAATCGATTTGAGATTGGGCATTGTTTAATTCGCCAGTACCAAAACCTTGACTGCGTAAACGAATTACGGCAGCATCGGCTCCCCCCGGCAAGATCACCGTATTATTCTGAACTTGATGATCGTATTGGCGATAAATCCATGCTTTTGAGGCGATCGCAGGCGTATCTAATAATTGCAAGAGCGCATCATTTGGCGAGATTAAGGGAAAAGCGGCGATCGCTGATTTCTCATCCCAAGCCCAAGCTTTCTTGGCATAGTCAGGCGTATCCGCAAGTTGACGATGATAGATCGGCGTATTATCCGCCAAAGCCGTCGCAGGAATCTCCGCCGCAATCTCTCCATGCCAGAGAATCCGCACGATTGGCTCTTCTAAAATTTCACCAGCTACTACTGCATGAAGTCCCCAACGCTCAAAAATCTCAATCAACTCTGCTTCTCTTCCCTTGTGAGCAACAAAAAGCATTCTTTCTTGGGATTCCGAAAGCAGATATTCGTAGGGAGTCATCCCTGTCTCTCTCGCAGGAATTTTGTCAAGATCGAGAACCACCCCAACGCCGCCCTTTGCCGCCATTTCGGAAGTGGAACAGGTCAAACCTGCTGCACCCATATCTTGCGCTGCCACAACTGCCCCAGTTTTGAAAGCTTCCAAACAAGCTTCTACTAGTGCTTTCTCTAGGAAAGGATCACCCACCTGAACCGCAGAACGACTCTGTTCTGATTTGTCGGAAATTTCCGCACTCGCAAAACTTGCTCCCTTCATGCCATCGCGTCCAGTCGTGGAGCCAACATAGATCACAGGATTCCCAATCCCAGCAGCGCCCGACTTGACAATTTCTTTGGTTTCCATAATCCCGATCGCCATCGCATTCACAAGCGGATTACGGTTATATGCCTTATCAAAATAAACCTCACCACCAATCGTGGGAACACCGATACAGTTGCCATACCCCGCAATCCCATTAACGATGCCATTGACGCGGCTCCGCACCCAAGGATCGGTAAGTTCGCCAAAGCGTAACGAATTCAAAATTGCCACGGGACGCGCTCCCATCGTAAAAATATCACGCAAAATGCCACCGACACCTGTAGCCGCGCCTTGATACGGCTCAACTGCCGAAGGACGATTATGACTTTCGATTTTGAAAGCGATCGCCATATCATCGGTAATCTTGACTACGCCAGCATTTTCGCCAGGTCCAACGAGAATGCGATCGCCTGTCGTTGGAAATTGCTTTAGCAAGGGACGAGAATTCTTGTAACAGCAATGCTCTGACCACATCACCCCAAACATCCCCAATTCGGCTTTGTTGGGTTCACGATTTAGGCGATCGCAAATCATCTGATATTCGTCAAGGGTCAAGCCTTCAGATTTGATTTCGGCTGGGGAAAATTTGGGTGTGGTGATATTGGCGGTCATGGTTAACGTGCGACAAAATTTTGACTTGCAATAATCATCTTATCGCAACACTTATTCTTTTACAGCAGTGAACTATGTGTCATTAAAGTGTTCCAATGCCTAGTGCTTTTCTTTTCAAAGCCAGTACACGAGGTCTAGCCCCAATTGGTAAAGTAAAGTTCAAGCCTGCACGAAAAATCTCAGGTATGTAGTACCGAGCAATATCATTTTTATCACGGTCTTCAAAAATAACACCCATTTCTTCCAGCATCCTAATAGTTGATGGTTCTATATTCAAATTCTGTGGCTGGAAAGGTAGGTATTTTTGATCTGGTGAATACTCATGCTCGACCTTGTAAACCCATTCCTTAAATTGGGGATATTCTTCCTCTGCTTCACGAACCTTTGCTATACTGCATGGAGTTAGAGCGCTACGAATTGCTTGAGGAGAAAGCAGACGAGTCGAAGCCCACCTAGCGAATTTCATATCTTTATGGTTATCCACAATGTTTTTGGCAGCATGAAATAGCAATCTAACTATGTCTCGTGCTTGCAGTCTCCCTTTAAAATCTGATAAGGCGGCAAAAACCCAACTAGCAGTCCGAGCTTCGCTTTTGCCACTACCTAGTTTCTCTCCCCATAGTTTTTCTTCAAGTTCTTTGACCAATTCTTGCCTACCTAGACTATCCATCTTGTCTTCTTTATCTTTTTTATCTTCTTCTGTACCAATTACCCCTCCCTGAATACATACCCAATAAACTAACTTCAAGAATGAGTCCACATCCCAAGACAAAGCATAAGGACGGTAAAGGCTCTCGAATTGACCAACATTTTGGTCAATTGCATATCTTAGAAAATCGCGCCGCAACAAAACTATTACGCCTAGATTTGCTTGACGAATTTCCGAAAGTCGATCATTTGGAATATTGATTAAAGCTTTTAATGCAGCTTTTTGGTTACCATCGGATGATGCATTTTGGAAAATATCCTCTAGTCCATCAAACAGTAAAACAATACGGATTTCCTTTTCTTTTAAATAGCTATTGATCTCTTGTATGCTTACCGTAGAAATTTCTTCAACTGGCATTCCTAGACATCTCGCGATTTCATTAATCCAAAAATGAGTCCATTCTAATGGATTTAAATTATTAGTTAAGGACTCTTGAATCCTATCTTCATAAGCAGAAAGATAAAATTCAGTATTTATATTCAGCGCTAAGCTAACGTTATGCCTTGCATTGTCAACAATTTCCTGAGCCTTAGGTTTAAGATTCTTTGACTGTAAAAATGGGAAAATATAGGTTTTAGATTCAAATTCTTCTTTTAATGCAATCCGAAGAAATTCTTCCCAATACTTTAATCTTGACAACTGAACATATATAAATGTTTTGCCAGAACCTTTCTCTCCAATAGAAACTATACGAGGCAAATCAACTCGAAAATTAGTTGCTAAATTTTTAAGTGTTTCTGTAATCAACAAATTCTGCCCCGTCCCTTCTTCAGCAAACTCATATAGTTGACATACATCTCTAAATATACGCACTTGCTCAATGCGCTCTGAAGGTACCTCCACATTGATAATAGAATTAGCTTTTATGCTTGATTCACTAGAATCATTTATTTGAACAGAGTTGCTTAACTGAGATGCTGCCCATTCTTTAGCAAATCTGGCAATTTCAAATGTAGTAGATAGCTTTGATCGTGCAGTTTCCCAATCGTTAATATAGAGTAGTTGTTGCAAGAACTCAGTTTCTTTAATTTCTAATCGTGTTGAATAAATATTTAAATCTTCTTCAGATGATTCTTGATTATATGCAGATCTAAACTTAACCAGAATCTCATCAAATTCTGACAGTTCCTTCATCTCTTTAGTCAAGAAACTAATTATGATAGTTGGATCAAAATATTTACTATTGTCAATATCTTCTTGAGATGGCGCAATCCGACTTACTTGTTTTAAAACAAGCTCTAAGCCAATAACTGACTGTGCTGATGCTGTAGTAACCAAAAAACGTTGAACTCTGGGATCGAAAATAAGTGGACTAGAGATTTCGCTAAGTCCAGCCCGAAGATCGATCATCACATAATCTGCTCCTAAAGCTTCTCCTAAGTCATGAATAGCATCACTAAAAGTCCATACATTACCAAGAGTTCTGGTTAAGTTTTCGGGCAAAATAGGTGTATCAAGTAACTGCTCATCATTTAAACAAGCAGGTAAAAAGTAAGAAACAGATTCGCCTTCATGTCTAGGTGATTTTGATTTTTTGACCTCTCCTGCAAATAACTCCAATATTTCTTGTTTCGGTAATGGGGAATAGTGGTAAGCCTCAAGAAAATCGAGAAAGGACACGGCTGGTTGTTGTTTTTCTGATTTATTCCAGTAGGTTAGCCCTGGAGCCTCTAAATCAGCATCAATAACTAAAACCGTAATAGGTTTCTTTATTTCTTTGGCACGTTCTAATAATGCAAATAGATATGCTGCTAAGTGTGTGGTTCTGCCAACGCCACCTTTGAACGAATGAAAAGCTACTAGAGAAGGTGAATTGCTATATGGCTCTGGTAAGGGTAAGCAATTTTGAGAAGAATCATCGCCGATATAAGCTATTTCTTCCCAAAAGGGTCGAATTGCGGTTGGTGTATCTTGATTGAATCCTTCTTTCAAAAACTCTACTGGTAAAACCGAATCACCAAGATCTAACTGAATGAGATTATCTTCTTTTTGATACCATCCACCAAACCACTCTTGTAATTTTGATTTTATTAATGTTTGACCATCATCACTAACGTAACTAATTTCCAGTGCATCTGAGAAACAACTAATCGAATTAACTCCTTCAGGAAGATTTCTCCCATAAGCAGTTTTTGTCCTAATCAGCCTTCTGATATCTAGCCAAGTTAAAAACCTTAAAGATCTCATAGCTATAATTCCTGTTTAATCCATTCTGATATTTTAAGCAAGCACTTTTCTAAATCTTCATCAGTTGAGTCAACCAAACCACCATTTTGATTTTTAATATTGGCAACCTTCCCTCCATAACGCCACATTTGGTTAATTTCCCCAGCGCTAACTCTTCGATCAGATATCATATTAATTTCAGAAGGAATGTTAAGGTTATGACCAGCTCTCAATGCGTCCAAAAGTTTATTTATATCGTGTCCATCGTTGCGAGGACCTTTAATAAGTGCAATAAGTGATGCACAATCTTCCGTAGTTTTTGCGGATTCCCTTTTCATCAAAGTTGCTTTCAAACCACATTCAGTTGAGTAGAACAAAAGTAATCTATGAGCATTGGTATATGAAGGTTGTAGCTTTTTATAAGCTTCAAAGTTATGCTTCCAAGCATTTTTCATTTCGCGATCGCTAAAGTGTACAGGCATAGATATGCGGCTTCATTATCTCGCCATAATATCACATCACGCCAAACATCCCCAATTCGGCTTTATCGGGTTCACGATTTAGGCGATCGCAAATCATCTGATATTCATCGAGAGTCAAGCCTTCAGATTTGATTTCGGCTGCGGAAAATTTGGGTGTGGTGATATTGGCGGTCATGGTTAACGTGCGACAAAATTTTGACTTGCAGCAACGATCTTATCGCAATAATATGTTTTTTTCTGAAGCATACTGCCGATAAAGCTAATTGTGGTAGTTAAGACTGGATGGCGATCGGGGTATGATGAGTAATCGAAATGAGCTAGGTGATGGCTGGAGCTATGCTAACTAAAACATTTTTAAGTGATATTAAGTTGCTTACTAGATCTATAGATGCTTTGAATCTTACTGAGCAATTATGGCTTCTGGAGCATATAGCGCATCAAATTCGGATTAAAAATGAACTAGCGTTAATGGCTCAAGATCCGCAAATTCAATTTGAACTCAGTCAGATTCAGGAAGAATTTTCTGTTGCTGAGTTTGATGGACTTTTGGAAGTATGAGCATATTGCGATCGCAAATCTATTTTGTAAATCTCAACCCAACTGCTGGCAGAGAGCAAAGTGGTACAAGACCTGTCTTAGTTCTTTCTATTAATGATATTAATCGACTTACTCTTGTGGTGACTGTGGTTGTAGGTACAAAGGGAGCAAATATTCCGAGAGATTATCCTACAAATGTTAGAGTCGATCCTTATGGAAGTGGTTTGACAATGGAAACTGTATTTTTGTGCTTTCAACTGCGATCGCTTGATTCTTCTCGATTTCCAGATCAGCCAGTAGGAATGCTATCTCCAGAAAAAATGGAGGAGATAGAGACAACAGTGAAATATTGTCTGGGGTTATGAGGTTAGTGACAGGCAGCTTAATAAAGTACCAATTAGCTAAGGTTAAACGGCTGTACTGTCGTCAAATAGTTGGCACTTTATTTTCGCGCTCGTCCCTTAGCTGTGTCGTCTTGGTATAACCAGCACTATCAACATGTAACCGCTTCAAAAAATGCGCTAATAACACCCCCAAACAACTCTCAATTTCAGCCCGATCGCGCCCCGCCACAATTTCTAACTCCTCAATCAAATGCAATACATCCAAACCCTGAAAATCACCTATCCGCAAACTAGCGATCGTCTCCTCTAGCCATAGATAGGAGTCGCGATCGTAGAGCAATGGTTTAATATTAGTCTGAGTCATAGGAACACCTACAATCAATAGAACTCCTATCTCTACAATATAGCAACATTAATGTAAATCGTATTCGCCGCACTCGGTAGACGTAGTGATCGCCAATCTTGCGATCGCAAAAACAGCTAAAGATCGATGCTCTTATTGGTCAAAATGCGATCGCATTTAACACCGTGGCAAAAAAATTAAAGACGCTAATCAAAAACAATCTGTGAAAAGCAGTATTCTAGTTATATCAGCTAAACATTTCGCAATATATTAAAACCGCAAATGCACGAGACGGAATTTCGTAGCAGCCTTCAGACAAAGGTCGATCGCCGCAGACTCAAAACAATCATTGCCCTTACCATTGTCTATAGTGTGACAATTGGTATGCATTTCGTCCCTTGGATTCGATGGGTGCTGTTGGGGTTATTTAGTATTCAAGCTTTGCGATTAATATTTGCGCCGTCATTACCTGCGATCGCGCTAAAAAATGAAGTAGATCGAGATTCACCTCAAGATCTACCCTTTTTCTCACTATTAGCATCGGCAAAAAATGAAGAAGTCGTGATTGGCAATTTGGTTAAAAATTTGTGCCAAATCGACTATCCTAGCGATCGCTTTGAGGTCTGGATTGTTGACGACAATAGCAGCGATCGCACGCCTGAAGTATTAGCATCACTAAAACAAAAATATCCCCAACTCAAAACTTTGCGACGCGGCGATGATGCTCAAGGTGGCAAGTCTGGCGCATTAAATCAAGTTCTTGCCTTGACAAAAGGTGACATTATTGGCGTATTTGATGCTGATGCTCAAGTACCTGCGGATGTGTTGCGATCGCTTGTACCAATATTCCAACAATCCAAAATTGGGGCAGTACAGTTGCGAAAGGCGATCGCCAATGCTTCCGAAAATTGGTGGACATCGGGACAATCGGCAGAAATGGCGCTTGATTGGTTTTTACAAGATTTACGGATTCGCGTTGGTGGTACAGGGGAATTGCGTGGTAATGGTCAATTTGTGCGCCGCACTGCCCTAAAAGACTGCGGTGGATGGAATGAACAAACAATTACTGACGATCTCGATCTCACGCTCCGTTTGCACCTAAGTAAATGGGATATTGCTTGCCTAAATTCTCCTGCGGTGCAAGAAGAGGGGGTAGTAACTGTGAAGCAGCTATGGCATCAACGCAATCGCTGGGCTGAGGGTGGATTTCAGCGCTATCTCGACTATTGGGATTTATTGTTAAGCGGTAGGATGGGATTTCTCAAAACCTTTGATGCTTCGCTCTTTTACATAAATCAATATTTGCTCACAGTTGCTTTCATTCCTGATACGATCGCCACAATCGTATTGAGAGATATGCCAATGTTGCCCGCAATCGCAGGTTTTTCTCTGGCTTTAAGTTCAGTAACCATGGCTTTTGGTTTGAGACGCTCCTATCAAATGTCATGGCGATCGGCGATCGCTCAGACTACTTCTGGCATGATTTATATGCTGCATTGGATGCCTGTCATTGGTAGTGTCACCCTGAGAATGTGTGTTCTACCGAAGCGTTTAAAATGGGTGAAAACTCAGCATCAAGGGGCTAATGATGACATGTTAGAAGAGATAGAATCTCCAGAAATAGAATTAAAAGAGATAGAAAGTAATGCATGATTGGATTGTCATTGGTGGCGGAATTACAGGTGTATCGCTGAGCTATGAATTGCAAAAAGCAGGGTTTTCGGTGTTGCTAATCGAGCAACATCAAAAACTACAGAGTGCCAGCAGTCTTGGTTATGGCGGTATTTCATACTGGTCTGGCACAACTGCGCTCACTCAAAAGCTTTGCCAAGAGGGAATCGCTCGACAAAGAGAACTGTCAGATGAGTTGGGAATAGATACAGAATTTCGTGAGCTAGATTTACTTTTAACGCTCGAACCCGATGTTGATCCGCAAGCGATTCTCGCACAGTATGCTAATTTCACGATCGCCCCGACTTTACTCAATGCTCAAGAAGCTGGCGATCGCGAACCTTTACTAAATGCTAAAGGAATCGGCGGCGCATTACTATTACCCCATGCCCATGTCAATCTAGATAGTTTTGTCAACGCCCATAGCCAAGTACTGCAAAGCTTAGGTGGTGAAATTATCTATACCAAAGTTAATAATTTATTAATGGAAGGCGATCGCGTAGTCGGTGTAGCCACAGAAATAGGGAAGTTCTATAGTCAGCAAATTGTTGTTTGTGCAGGTGGACTTTCCCGCGCTCTTCTCAAAGCATCGGGTATCAACGCCAAAATCTATTTCACCCATGCCGAAGCGATCAATACTGAACCTGTCGATCTGGAATTGCGATCGATGGTAATGCCTGCGGATACTAAGCGTTATCAGCTAGAGTCAGCGGCTACAAATATTGACCAAGATCCAATTTGGGATGTCGCAGGACATGAGCTTTTACCACCATCGGTTGATGCTGGCGCGATCCAGTTTGGCGATCGCCGCATCAGGTTTGGACAACTTAGCCGTGTGCTGACCGACCCCTATGCGGCGATCGATCCTGCTCAAAGTGAAGCCGCAATTCGTACTTATGTGAGTAAAGTTTTGCCAAAAATCGGCGAGCTAAAAGGGAAATGGCGAAATTGTCTGGTCGCATTTAGTCATGACAATTTGCCCTTGGTTGGCTCGCTACAGAATCACCCAAATTTGCATTTATTCTCAGGTTTTAGCAACCCAACGACCTATGTACCGACGTTATCTAGAAGGTTCGCCGCCTACGCTAAAGGTAACTCCGACGATATTATTCACTTGCTTTCGCCACAAAGATTTGCTTGAATCAAGTTATAGTCGGCGGTCGCCACTTATACCAAATCCAAAACTGAAAGAGTAGACGCGGCGCGGAGCGCCGCATCTACTCTTTCAGTTTTATGTCCCAACATACTTGGCGATCGCTATAGTTTTAAGATTTTCAACACAAAGAGAGTAAAATTGTAATTTACTCAATTGATGACTAAGTTGACGACGCTGTGCAATCAGATTATTTAGAACGAATCCTCAAAGCTCGCGTGTATGATGTCGCGCAAGAATCCCCGCTAGAATTGGCTCCCAATCTATCGGCAAGATTAAATAATCGGCTATTGCTAAAAAGAGAAGATATGCAATCAGTCTTCTCTTTTAAGTTGCGTGGTGCTTATAACAAAATGGCGCAATTGCCGCCTGATCTCCTCGCGCAAGGTGTAATCGCCGCTTCCGCAGGAAATCATGCTCAGGGCGTGGCTCTCAGCGCTCGTGAATTAGGCACAACTGCAATTATCGTCATGCCTGTAACCACGCCACTGATGAAAGTAAACGCCGTGAAAATGCGTGGTGGTGAAGTGATTTTGCATGGCGATACTTACGATGATGCCTATGCCCATGCGCGTCAACTTGAGAAAGAGAAAAATTTAACCTTTATCCATCCCTTTGACGATCCTGATGTGATCGCAGGTCAGGGAACAATTGGCATGGAGATTTTGCGCCAATATCAGAAGCCGATCCATGCGATTTTTGTGGCGATCGGTGGCGGTGGTCTGATTTCGGGCATCGCGGCTTATGTGAAGCGGTTGCGTCCTGAAATTAAGATTATTGGTGTGGAGCCAGTTGATTCTGATGCGATGTCCCGATCGCTACAAGCAGGGCATCGAGTGCGTCTCGATCAAGTCGGTCTATTTGCTGATGGTGTGGCGGTGCGCGAAGTTGGTCAAGAGACATTTCGGATTTGTCAGCAATATGTCGATGAGATTTTGCTAGTTGATACGGATAATACTTGCGCGGCAATTAAAGATGTATTTGAAGATACGCGATCAATTTTAGAACCTGCTGGAGCCTTGGCGATCGCTGGTGCAAAAGCATATGTCGAACGTGAAGGGCTTACAGGACAAACGCTGATAGCGATCGCCTGTGGTGCAAATATGAACTTTGATCGTCTGCGTTTTGTTGCCGAACGTGCCGAATTGGGCGAACATCGCGAAGCGATTTTTGCGGTAAAGATTCCTGAAGAGTCGGGCAGTTTACGCAAGTTTTGCGAAAACATGAGTCAGCGCAATCTCACCGAATTTAGCTATCGGATTGCTGATCAAGCGATCGCGCATATTTTCATCGGTGTGCAAATCGTCAATCGGGCCGATGCCGCAAATCTAGCGAAAACTTTTGCGGAAAATGGATTCACAGCGATTGAAATTACCGATGATGAACTAACAAAGTTACATTTACGACATATGGTCGGCGGGCGATCGCCGCTTGCCCATAACGAGCTTCTCTACCGCTTTGAGTTTCCTGAACGACCAGGTGCTTTGATGCGATTCGTCAGCTCGATGAGTCCCAATTGGAATATCAGCCTATTTCATTACCGCAACAATGGTGCAGACTACGGCAGAATTGTTGTGGGTGTGCAAGTGCCACCTTCCGAAATGGAGGATTGGCAAGCATTTCTCCATACACTTGGTTATCGCTATTGGGATGAGAGTGAAAACCCTGTCTACAAGATGTTCTTGGGTTAAGATTCAGTTTTGGGTCTTATTGCCAAGTTTGGCGAAATGCTTTGACCACTCGATCCATCCCAACCGATCGCGAAGCCTTAAAGAGAATGCGATCGCCACTTTCCACTTTTTGTAAAAGTGTCTGCGTGATTTCATCATAGGACTGACAGGCGATCGCATATTTTAGCGAACCATTTGCACCTGATAGAATTGCATCCGCTTCGCCATCGGTCAAAACGATTGCACCTTCGATTCCCAACTTACTAATCGCCTCACCGACTTGACGGTGTAACTGAGTGGACATCTCTCCTAATTCCTTCATCGTCCCTAATACCGCCCAATGGCGCTTGGCTGGCATATCCGCTAATTGACGTAACGCGGCAAGCATTCCTTCAGGAGAAGCATTATAAGTCTCATCAAGAATTATCACATCTTGAGGCAATTCGTATAACTGCGCTCTGCCAAAAGGAAGATCGAGTTTGCCAATACCTTTAGTCGTTTGATTCCAGTCAAGATTTAGGGCTTTGAGAACTGCCAAACCTGCCAAAAAATTTAAAGCATTGTGAAGCCCTGTTAAGGGCAAATCCCATGTCAAACCTTCCACATGTAACTTGTCACCGACTAGTTCACCATTGACATCACCAATTCCTAAGCCATAGGTGATTGTTTTGCCTTGCCAAACTTTGCGAGCAGTCTCTAATAGAAGCGAATTACTTGCATTTAAAATTGCTATGCCATTGATCGGAGTCTCAGCAAGCAGTTCGCATTTAGCATGGGCGATCGCCTCTCGCGATCCTAATCTACCAATATGCGCCGTACCAACATTAGTAATCACGCTCACCGTCGGCATAGCTGTTTTGGCAAGGCGCTCGATTTCGCCTAAGCCACGCATTCCCATTTCTACAACTACAAAATCATCCTGTGCAGGGGCGATCGCCAATAGAGTCTGCGCCACACCAATATCATTATTGTGATTAGCTTGGCTCTTATGAACTTGCTTATCAGGTGCAACGTAACAAGCCAACATACTCGCAATAATTTCTTTAGTGGTGGTTTTGCCCACTGAGCCAGTAATCGCTACGACTGGTCGCACAAACTGCGATCGCCACCAACGCGCTAGGTCTTGATAAGCTGTGAGCGTGTCATCAACGATCAGTAATGGCAGACCTAATGCTGCGGCTGAATTCGCCCATTCACGACTAACGATCGCCGCCACTGCTCCTTGCGCGATCGCAGTTGCCACAAAACCATGACCATCAAAATTTTCGCCAGTCAAAGCCACGAATAACTCGCCAGCTTTGAGCTTGCGACTATCAGAAATAACGCCCCTTATTTCTATATTTTTTTGTGCGTTTTCGTCAATATTGGCAACTGTTGCCGATGTAATGGCGATCGCTTGGCTAATCGTACAAATGCATGTCATGCTTAATTCTTTCTGTTCTTAGCTGAAACCTAAACTCGATCTGAAAGCCACGCTTTGCGTGGCTTTCAGATCAACTCTACAGGCTTAATATATCAGGCTTCAGGCCGTACATTATCACCAAAAATTTGTTTAAGTTACAAAATTATCCCTACTATGGCAAAGCTTAGTAAAATCCTGATTTTTCCAATCAAATCTTTAGATCCGATCGCTTTAAATCAAGTCCAAATTTCCTCTGGTGGAGCATTAATAGGCGATCGCAAGTTTGCCATATTTGACAAAAATGGAAAGTATATTAATGCCAAGCGTAATCCGAAGATTCATTTAATTCGTGCAAATTACGAATTAGGCGATCGCCTAGTTCATCTACAAATCCAAGATCATCAAGATATATTTACGTTCCATTTAGATCGAGATCGAACTTCCCTTACTAATTGGCTCAGTAAATTTTTTGAGCAACCTTTAGAACTGCGTCAAAATGTCAATAATGGATTTCCCGATGATCCTGAAGCCTGGGGCGCAACGATCATCTCTAAATCAAGTCTGGAAACTGTGCAGAGTTGGTATGAAAGTTCTCAACTCAGTATTGAACAAATTCGCCGTCGATTTCGGACTAACTTAGAGATTAGCGATACAGAACCATTTTGGGAAGATCATTTATTTGCTAAATCTGGCGAAACAGTCCCATTTCAAATCGGTAATGTCCAGTTTCTCGGCACAAATCCCTGCCAGCGTTGCCCCGTCCCCACCCGCGATCCCTTCACTGGCGAAATTTATCCAGAATTTCAAAAAATATTTTCTAAACAGAGAGAAGAGACTTTACCGATAAATGTGGAGCGATCGCGCTTCGATCACTTCTATCGCCTAGCTCTGAATACACGCATTCCCTTAACAGAAGCAGGTAAGATTCTCAAATTAGGTGATTTGTGTAAATAAATGGGGCGCTTTGCACCCCATTTATTTGTATTTAATGCAATCCTTTTAACTGCCTTACCAGATGAATAATCTCTGGCAAAATTAGCTGCTCGATCGCCAATTTCACTGCATTACTCGAACCAGGGAGCGAAAAAACTAACTTTCCTTGATAAATTCCTGCCTCAGATCGCGAGGCGATCGCCCTTGAGCCAACCTCTTGCCAACTCAGATAACGAAACATCTCGCCAAATCCCGGAAGTGTCTTTTCCAGTAAAGCAGCGATCGCATCATAAGTCGTATCTCGCGGCGCAATGCCAGTTCCACCATTGAGAATGATCGCATCAAGATCGGCGATCGCGGCTAACTTATACATTTGCTCACGAATCTCGTCGGGTTCATCTTTAACTAACGTGTAATATTCCAGCACATGACCAGCATTAGTCATCGACTGCTTGATAAATTGACCGCTTTTGTCAGTCTCAGGAGTGCGAGTATCGCTGACAGTAATCACCGCAAAATGGACTTGATGAGACGGCGGATCGGGGCAGGGATTTTGTGAGGGTTTCATGGATTTTGTTGTAGATTATAGCGATCGCCACAAAGCTTAAGTTAAGAGGCATACACCGCAGGGCGAAAATCGCCTTTAATTTAAGATTTGTTTAGACCCATGCCATTGGATTCAGCATAACGATTCATAAATCTTAGAAAGCGTTCCCATTCCTGCTCACCTTCGATTTTATGAATTGCTTCGATGCCTGCGGCTTTACCATTCACGAACTTGGCGTTGACATTACGAGTCACCATTTCGCCCTCTTCATCAATCATGTACATTCCTAAAATCTCGTTACTGCTAGCCTTTTCGCCACTCATGCATTTAGGTACATCGAAGAGAAACACAGCCACACTGGTATCTCCATCTTTAGAGCGCGTAATTTTTACATCTGTCGCTTCTTCATCAATTCCTCTGGTCAACTGGATACTTGCTGTCATTTTAAAAACCTAATATAAAACTTATTAAAATCGCGATTATATTAACATAACCCAAAATCAGCGCAACAAATCAAAACCCAAATATGAAAGACGGTGCGAAGCGCCGCCTTTCATATTTAGGCATAATTTCAGTCAAATACTACAGTTCGCAAACCTAAGCCTGATCTTGCCGACTGCCCATAAATTAGTACGCGACTTTGCAAATGCTGTCGGACAGCTCTAGCGAGCACAATTCGCTCTAAGTCTTTACCTTTACGAATTAGATCCGTCACCGAATCACGATGTGAAACCCTGATGACATCCTGTTCAATAATTGGCCCCTCATCGAGTTCTTCCGTTACATAATGAGCGGTCGCCCCAATAATTTTTACGCCACGCTTGTGAGCGCGATGGTAGGGATTCGCCGTTATAAAAAACCTATGCAAACCTAGTTTGCTGTTTATTTCCTGATTCAACCAAGGGAGACGGCTCATTCTTGTCCACAGGCTTAAAATCCGACTTAACTAGCCGTACTAAATTTATTGCAGCATTAACATCGCGATCGCAGACAAAGCCACATTCACAGTTATACGTGCGCTCTGAAAGCAATAGAGATGCTTTTTTATGGCCACAATTTGAACAAGTCTTTGACGATGGAAACCATCGATTTGCTAATACTAATTCACAGCCGTACAACTTAGTTTTATATTCCAGTTGACGGCGGAACTCGTAAAA
>JBBRQX010000006.1:0-17633 GCA_038225745.1 Pseudanabaenales cyanobacterium
AATCCTGTAGTGACTTTAATCGAAAAGG
This sequence comes from Pseudanabaenales cyanobacterium, assembly GCA_038225745.1. Classification (GTDB taxonomy): domain Bacteria; phylum Cyanobacteriota; class Cyanobacteriia; order Pseudanabaenales; family Pseudanabaenaceae; genus Pseudanabaena. The sequence goes on from JBBRQX010000006.1 coordinate 29, forward strand.
TCTACAACACTGGTGTTAAGCTCACTATTGCAGCCATGGCAGAAATTGAAAAACAGCTTAAGCGTCTACCCGATCTTCAAAAATGGTTTGTTGAGATTTGCGGCAAATCAACTTAAGCTGCGGGATCTATTATTTCTTGGTAGTCTCTAGGGGCAATTTATGAATTGCCCCTTTTTTGCTTAGTTGAATTGTTCTGCCCAATTAGAAATCCAATTAAGGGTCTTATGTACAAGTTCGGGCGTTGATGCTTCACAATAGAGACGTAGCAGAGGCTCAGTACCACTAAAGCGAATTAGCAACCAACTACCATCAGCTAAACGGAACTTAAAGCCATCGGGAGCTTTCATCTCAATTACCTTCCGTCCTGCAATTTCGGTAAGCGAGAATTGCTGAAGGGTGGATACTAACTTCTCACGCGCTGCCATGCCTGAAAGCTTCTTGTCGATGCGATCGTAATGAGAGACAAAATTAGTTTGCTTTTGCAGATCGCTGTAGAGAACGCTCAAATCTTTGCCAGATGAAGCGATCGCCTCTAGCACATACAAAGCCGACAGCAAAGCATCGCGTTCGGGAATGTGATTGCCATAGCCGATGCCGCCTGACTCTTCACCACCTAATAGACAAGGAATACCTGAGAGCATTCTCTCTGCAATATATTTGTAACCAACAGGAGTTTCATGGACGGGGAGATTGAAGAGGGCTGCGACCTTGGGCATGAGGTCAGAGCCACTGATGGTTTTAATCAATTCTCCTATAAATCCGCGATGTTTAGCGAGATGTTCTAGCAAGATCGGAATCAGAATTTGGGAACTTAAGAAATTACCTTCACTATCCACCGCCGCAATGCGATCGGCATCGCCATCAAAGACAAATCCCACTAAAGTTTTTTGGGGATGATCGTGGTGATAGGTTTTGACTTGACGGAAGAGTTCGGCAATGTAGCGAGGTAGTGGCTCAGGTGCGCCGCCACCAAAAAGAGGATCGGTGTCGCTATTAATTTCAATCAAATTGGTTTGAGAGGTGGCTGGCAATTCTAAAATTCTTGCCAAACCAGTTGCGGCGGCTCCATGCATTACATCTGCGAATACAGTCAGTTTTCCCGTCGCGATCGCCTCTTTGATTGCTTCGATATTTACCTTACCGCGCAAAGCTTCGCAATAACTTGACCATGCGTCAAAGGTTTCGATTTTACCTTTTTGAGGACTGTCATAAACAAAATCGCCGCGTTCTAAAATTTCTTCGACTTTGGCAGTCACCTCTGGCGAAACTGAACCGCCAAATGCGCCTTTAATTTTCAAGCCTGAATAGTTGGCGGGGTTATGGCTAGCGGTAATTACTAAAGCGCCTAAGGCTTGCCGCTCGTGCGCTGCCCAGCTAAAAGCAGGTGTGGGCGCAAAGCTATCGGCAAGCAATACGTCAAACCCGATCGCCGCCACAGTTTCGGCAGTGCGGATGGCGAAAGCATCAGACATAAAGCGGCGATCGTATCCCACAATAATCGTGTTACTGCCAGATGCGCCAAAGGTTTCGCGCAAGATATGGGCGGCGATCGGGGCAACTGCTGCTAAGCGATCGAAAGTAAAGTCGTCAGCAATGATGCCTCTCCAACCGTCAGTGCCGAAGCGTATGGGGGGATGCAATGTGAATTTACCGTGCATAAGCCTTTAAAAATTTCTGCTAGATTAAAGTTTATCGCGAATTTAACTAACTGCAACCCAAAAAGCTGTGGCGCACGCGGAGCGTGCGCCACAGCTTTTTGGGTTTTGTTTTGCTTAAAAAAGGCGCACTTTGTGCGCCTTTTTTATTTTCTAGAAGCTCAGAGATCTTTACTTACCGCCTTTTTTTAGCGCAAGAATTGCTTCGACTTCAGCAGTTTCTTGATTGGGATAAGTAGCAGTTACAGCTAAACCACGGATAGATTCAATCAAAGCCTTATCTTCAGGTTTAATTTTTGCCTTCTCAGCCGCAGGTATCAAATTTTGGACGATCGCCCAAGTTTTATCAGCATCAATATAGAAGTAGCCAACGTTGTTAGTGGGAAGAGTGCTAACTACTGCCTTAAAGTTGGCATCAGCATCGATCGCCGTTACAGGTTTCGGCACAAATAGCGATACGATCGGCGAAGCTGTGATAAAGAGCATATCTTTTTGGCTCCAGCCATGAGAAAGAATCGCACCTGGCGCACCAGTTGCTGACCATTCAGTAACAGCCACACCGCCAACATCTTTTTTGCTGACTTTGCCGCCATTCTTGGCAATGAAATCATCAAACTTAGCGAGTAAAGACTCACCAGCAGCGCGGTTTGTCGTTTGGAACATCAGTAAAGGTGCAAGCCCTTGCGTTTGCGCTAAAATTCCTTCTGGTTTGCTAGATACAGAGGCGATCGCAAATTCACCATCCATCCATCCCAAAATATCTTTGTCAAGATCGAGAGCCAATGGAGAAGACTTTAGTTGCGATCGGGTATCATTGATACTTTTTTTGATTTCAGGACTCTTCTCTGCTGACTTGACAAACTGCTCCCATGAATTCTTAATATTAAAGCCAGTAACTACAGAAAATGCTTGAGAGGGAAGCTGCCCCATAACTTTGTTAGGAGAATTCTTTAGTCCTGCAACTGCCGCAGGTTCCAACTTGCCAATGGCTTTAAAGCGAATACCTGCATCATCAATGCCAAAACCCATATTCATGGATTTCACGTTCTTCAATTGCTCCAGTGATTCTGGCGGAATTGGCTGGGCTTCAGGATTTAGGGCTGATAGCTCCACAATCGATTCGCTAAAGTTGGGAATATAAAATTGAGCAACAGGATTTTGAATCTTGAGATCGTCAGTGCTAGGCAAGCTTGCTAAAGAAGCGTCCCCTTTGAAAGTATCGATCGCCTTCTGAATTGTTTGTTCTTGCGGAGTGACAATTAAGTAATCTCCCACCATGGCAGTTGTGCTGGCATTCGCTCCTTCCCCATATTGGGTGATTTTTACGCCCTTATATTCAGATTGTTTTTCTTTACCACCCGCCTTAGTCTTGACCTTCTCTGTCAAAAATTTCTCAGCCCCAGCCTTGTCTTTGACCTCAACCACAATTAGAATATTCGGTGCGGTTTGTGCTTTGGGAACAGCTTTTTCTTGAATAAACTGAATCGAACCTGTGTCGCTCATTGGCACATAGCGATTTTGAAGTGTTGCTTGCGACTGACTAGGGACAAGGCTAGCAGTTTTAACAGAAGGTAAAATTGCGATCGATACATTTTTACCGATCCAAGGTTTCACGTCTTTTTCGTAGTCAAAGTCACCTGAAGAAAGATTTTTTCTTACCTGAGCGATCGCCTTATCATAAAGTTTTTTGGTTTCTGGGGACAGGAACTGCTCCAGCTTAGACAGAGCTTCATCGTCGGTTGACAGAGACACCGCCATCAATGACTGTTTAGGCACAATAGTAAGCGTTTTCGCACTGCTTGTGGGCAAAATAATTGGCTTATTGAAGAAAAAATAAGCACCTACGCCCCCAGCGACCACTACCGCCAAACCACCAATAATTGGGAGTAAATTTGGTTTTGTTTCAGTCATAAATTTAAAACCTCAAGTTTATTAATTTCAAGATAACAGTATAGGGTGTGAGCTACCGAATGCAATGGAAGCCCCAAAACCTAAAAAAGGGGGCAGCGCCCCCTTTTTTTATGGAATTAAAGGAATCGTTGCACTACGAGTAAACTGCTCATAGGCTGACTCTAAATTACTAGAATATAATCCTTTAAATTTGTACTCTTTATAAGCATCAGGTACTTTAGCAAACTTCTGAAGAACTTGCTCCTTAGTCAAAATTTGGGATTTCCATTCTAAAGCAGTCCGCTCTAACCCACTGAAATAAGCTTGCTGTGCCTGTAAACCAGTTACATCAGTGACATCGCCATGGCCAGGGACAACCTTCGCTTCTGGGAAAGTAGCAATCAATCGATATAAACTTCCTTGCCACTGACGAAGATCGCCATCTGCCGTGAAGGGAATGCGTTTATTGAAAACCATATCGCCTGTAAACAACACCTTGGCATCAGGCACATAGGCAACTAAGTCAGTTCCAGCTGAATGTCCATCGACGCGCTCAATCCGTACTTGGCGATCGCCTAACCAAATATCGGTCTGGCTATTAATAATCATTGTCGGCGGCGTAACACCACCCGTATTATTTCGACCACTTTGAATATATTCACGAATCACGCCACGACCGATTACAGGAACTTCACGCTTTACGAAAGCGACATTCCCACCCGTATGATCGAAATGATAATGCGTATTTAAAACATACTTGATCGGCTTATCTGTCAATGATTTGACCGTAGCAATCATGAGTTCGGCAAGTTCAGGTGTTTGGAAAGGATCAATCACTAACACCCCATCACTACCAATTACAAAACCACCGTTGCAAATTGCCACCATAGGACTTACAGGCGGAAAATCAGTGCTAGCAACTAGGGCATAAATTCCTTGACCAACCTCTTGCAGTTGTAAGCCTACGTTTTGTAAGCTCACAGTTTGAATCGCTGTTTCCGCAGGTTTATTCTGAGCCTGTATCTGAGTTTGAGCAATGCTCCAGCTATGTCCGAGCGTTATCGACATTATTGTGGCGATCGCTGCCAACAAAAATGCCAAAAGGTATTTAATTTTTAACTTTTTCAGCATCTTTATTCCTTAAAATGGCTAGATTTTGAATCCGCTACTCCCTTGCCAGTATAAGAATAGATATTAAAATCCAAGAATTAACGTTGCGGCGCACCGCGCCGCAACATTAATTCATTCACTGGGAAGGGGTTAGCAGATTCAAGCATAGTGTAAACCAAATTAAAAGCCAGAAAATGTAAGGAGTACTTTGACTCCTCATACTTTCTGGCTTTTATTAAAACTTAAGTGTTGAATTTGTTGAGCTTTAAAGTTGGACTTTAGAGCTTGACTTCGATATCCACGCCAGCAGCTAGATCGAGCTTCATGAGCGCATCGATAGTTTTGGCAGACGGTTGATAAATGTCGATGATCCGACTATGGGTACGTGTTTCAAAATGTTCGCGTGAGTCTTTATCTACGTGGGGAGATCTAAGTACGCAATAGATGCGACGACGGGTTGGCAGGGGGATAGGGCCAACGGCTGCCGCGTTTGTACGATTAGCAGTTTCGACTATTTTTTCACAAGATGCGTCTAGCAGGCGATGATCGAAAGCTTTGAGACGAATCCGAATCTTTTGTTGTTGAGGTGCCACAGTTCTTTGGGATTTATTCGGGTAAAATTTTCAGCGTTTCTCATGTTAGCACTCAAATAACTCAAAATCAAACAAAACTAAAATATGATTCGGCTGGCTTCGCCCGCCGAATCATATTTTGGTTCTAGTGAGAGGTTAGACGAAGCGCCGCTAATTCTTGGGTTTTGATTTGCGATCGCAAAGCTGTTGCTTCCATATCACCGTTACCTTTTTGTGCGTAGAGATTCTCAATCCTGTTACAATTGCGGTAGCACACAATCATGCAATTTTATCTAGATTTAGAAATATGTCCTTCCTCCTTTCTGCCCCAATTTTTTATGCCGCGATCGCAGGTACATATTTGCTGGTGATCCCATTGCTAGCGCTATTTTATTTCAAAGCGCGTTGGAATAAGACAGGTTCTGTAGAAAGAGTATTTCTCTGTTTTCTAGCCTTTTTCTTTTTTCCTGGATTTTTGCTAGTCTCACCATTTTTTAACTTTCGACCTGAAGCGCGACAAATTTAATGTAAAAAGTTTTTGAGATTAAATTTGAGATTAAAACTATGCGCCGCATTGATGCCATAGCAATTGTGTTTGCTTTTTTTGGATTTGGTGGAGTTGCATTTTGGGTGTTTCGCGCCTCTGGTTTTGATGTAACTAATGCGGGTGTCTGGAGTCAAGTCGTTTTAATAGGTGTCCTCATAGCTTGGATTTCCACCTATGTATTTCGGGCTGTTACCCAGACCATGACCTACAATCAGCAGCTAGATGATTACAAAAAAGCAGTGCTGACTAAGCAATTAGAAGAAATGTCGCCCGAAGATCGCGAAAGTTTACTTGCAGAAGTAGCGGCAGAAAATCAACTAGCATTATTGCAAGAACTATCTCAAAATGCCGTCAAAGATGAATGAATCAGCGATCGCCTTACTATTCTCTATTTCATCCTAAACCGCTCGCGAAGCGGATTAGCTCTTTTGGCTTTCCGAAGGATTTAGGCGATCGCTTTCAAATAATCCAGAAGTGGTTACATTTTGCCAATGATGGCAAAGCGTCGAATTTAATTGCCGAAGCCCAGTTTTTGCATGATATTTTTGTTGATATTTTGGGATATAAATCCCCTTTTGAGACTGATAGCGGGACATGGGAATTAGAATTACATCCACATCCTGCCCTTGGCTTTTTTACCGAAACCTCAGCAAATGCGATCGCCGAAATTCGAGTTAATACCGCCGAGGAAGGGGCGATCGTGAAGCCAGAGCCAGAGCATGAGACAACTGAGTGGCTGATCGTCTTAGATTATCGTGAAATATGTCTTTATCATCGCGATGTATCGGGTTTGTTTTGCCAGCGATTTGCGTGGGATTCGTTGGCGGATTTAGAGCAATTCAAAGCTTTTTATTTTTTATTATCGCGGCGAACTCTTTTAAGAGGAATTGCCAATAGTGAAGAGCGATCGCGCACAACCCATCTGCTTGAAGAGTCTCATCAATTAGAATCTGAAGTTCTCAAAAACTTTTATAGTCACTATTATAAAATCCGTAGTCAGCTAATCAAAGATTTTCGCTATCGACTGCAACTATTAGCGCACCCTGTACAATCTGCTCAAAACAGTCTCCAAATAAAAGCAGAAGATGCGATCGCGATTGCAATTTATCAATCTCAAAAGCTCTTAAATCGCATCTTATTTGTTGCTTATTGCGAAGATCGGCAGCTACTACCTGAAAACTTAATTAAAGATGCTTATGAATTTGTCAATCCCTATGTTGAGCAACCGATTTGGGATAACTATAAAGCCATATTTAGTTGGGTGCAAAATGGCAATGCAAGTTATCGCAGTCCGCTTAATGCTTATCCATGCAGTCTATTTGTAAGCGATCGCATTTTAGATAAAGCGCTATTTGTTGGCGATGAATTATGTCGTCAGATCAAAGAAATAGCTCGTTTTGATTTTTGTGAAGACATCACTCGTCATATTTTGATCTGTCTTTTTGATGAATCAATTAAAGAGTTATCCCAATATCGTAAAGACCTTAGTAATCTTAGTAAACGCCGTACTCCGAAATTACCTTGTAAAGCGATTTTGCAAAGTGAGTCGGTAATTCGGACATTACAACAGCATCTATCTATCCCAAAAGAGCATCAAGAAGGCGATTCTATTCAAGACACTTTGATATATTGCCAAGAATATCAACAGCGTTTATTAAAAATCAAAATCCTGCATCCTAAATGTGGGGCTGGTGTATTTCTAATAACGGCTCTAGAATTTTTACTTGCCGAGCATGAGCGCATTCACTATCTATTAACCAAGTTCTCGAATGATGTGGACGCGATCGCCCACAAAACACCAACGGAAGTAATAACGCATATTTTGCAACACAATTTATTTGGATGTGATGTTGCTGAAGAAGCTGTAGAAATAACTCGCCTTTCTCTGTGCTTGCGATCGCTCGAAATAAATTCATCTTTATCAGACTTTGAGCGCAATATTCAGCTAGGTGAACTGTCAGCTTGTGATTTTGGTGAAGAGTTTAAAGCAGCCAGCGATCGCGGTGAAATTGTAATTATTAAATAGAACCAAAAAACTATAAGCGCACGCTGCGCGTGCGTTACAGCTTTTTGGGTTTTATTATGCACTTATTACCAATTCTGATCCACTTGGCGATTTGCGAACATGGATTTGAGTGGGTAGGCGATCGGCGAGGGATTGAATGTGAGTGATCACACCAATGAGGCGATCTTGTTGGCGCAAAGATTCGAGAATTTGGGTCACACTTTCGAGGGTTTCACTATCAAGGGTTCCAAAACCTTCATCTAAGAACAAGCTACCGAGTTCAATTCCCATTGATAGTTTTTCTGATAGAGCCAGTGCCATCGATAGCGAAGCTGCAAAGGTTTCACCACCTGAAAGGGTGCGAACACGCCGCTTTTCGCCACCGTTCCAGTTGTCGGATACCCAATAATCGCCGCTCTCGATTTGGAGAATGTAGCGATTGTCGGAAAGTTGTTGTAATAGAACTGAAGCACGGTTAGCGAGTTCCTGTTGCAGACTATCGAGGATATATTCTTGGAATTTGTCAGATTTGAGGTCTTGAGCTAGCGTGTGATAGGTTTGCTCTTGAGCCTGTAGAACATTTTTGCGATCTTCTAATTCTTGCGATTCTTGACGTTTTTGTTGTGCTTGCTCTAGCCATGCTTTGATTGAGGCGCGATTTTCATTGGCTTGTCGCAGTTCCTGTTCTATTTGTTGCAAGTCTTCGCGCAGTTTCGCGATCGCCTGTTCATCCGTATCGCGATCGCCGATCGCTTCAGTAATAACTTGCAAACGAGTTGTTAAGTCTTGTTTTTGACGCTGATAGGTTTCGATTTCTTTTTGCCATGCCTCTATTTGCGATCGCGAAGTTTGCGCTGACAGAAATTCTGATTCTGCAAAATTTACCGATTTTAGTTCGGTTTGCCAATTGGTTTCTTGTTGCGATCGCTCCGAAAGCACTAAATCATGATTTTCTTGAGCTTTATTTGCAGCAGATTCTGACTTGATAAAGGTTTCACGGGCAGATTGATAGACAGCATAAATAATTTGAACGCGATCGCTTAATTCTGTTTTTGCTTGCGAGATTGTCTGAGCCAAAGCTTCATAAGTTTTGCCTGCGGTGATTGCTAGCAGACGCTCTTGAATTTCTTGTAATTGTGATTGACGTTGCGATCGCTCCTGTTCGCTTTTTTGAGATTCTGTTTGCGCCAGTTGCAGATTTTCCTGCGTAGAACTAAGCTTGCTTTCGGCAGTTTGACAAGCGATCGCGATTTCTTTTTGTTCAGCGATTAGTTTTTGATAGGCTAACTCTTGATTTTCTAATACTTGGCGATCGCGCAAAATATCTTCGGCTTGCCATGCAGTTTGGAGGATTTTGTCAATCTGCTTTTGTAATTGAGTAATCTGAGCTTCTAAATCAGTAATTTCCTGATTTTGGGCTTGTAACTGCTGTTGTGATGTCTCTGAATTCGCCTCAATTTTCACCTTATCTTCACGCAATTTCGCTAACTGTCGCTCAGTCAGTTCGCGCTGTTTGATTAAAGCCGTTGGATCAATTAGTTCTATTTCTAGAAGTTCAGTTAATCCATCAATAGCATAGAGATTATTACAAACAGGACAATTATCGCGATCATGAAGTCCAGCGCGTAAAGCATTGACATGATTGCTTTGTAAGGCTTGTAAGTTTGAAGATTCTGCTTTTGATAGATTAATACTTGCGGTTTGAACTTCAATTTCTGCTTTCGCGATCGCCTGTTCAGTCTTCCCTAATTGTTGAATAAATTTATCGCTTTCTGTTTGTAACTGCGTAGATTTCTGTTGTTGTTTGGTGAGATTAGTTTGCAGCATTTGCCACTGTGCGAGTGGTTCGGCGGCTTGACGCAAATTTTTGAGGCGTTGGGGATCGTTGTGAGAATTGGCGATCGCGGTTGCAATTTTTTGGAATTGCTGAGTTGCGGTTTGCAACTCAGTTTCAGCTTGTTTATGAGCTTGCCCAGCTTTTTCGAGCGATCGCGATCGCTCTAAAGCATTTTGATTAGCCCGCGCTAATTCTGCTTCACTTTGCTGCTGTTGTGTATGCAGAGCTTCTGCTAAAGCGAGATTGCGCTCTTGGGACGCGATTAGGCTTTGAGATTCAATTTGGGCGACGCGAGATTGATCAAGGTTTTGTTGTTGCTTTTCTAGATCTAGTTTGGCTAATTCTAGCTTTTTGTGAGCATTTGTGAGATCAGCGATCGCTGTTTCTAAGCGCTTACGAGTAGTTTGTAAGATTGTCCAAGTGCCGATGATGGAATTAGCCAATTGAGAATTTTGAAACTGAATCTCTAAGGCTTGAATTTTTGGTTCATCAAGTTGAAGCTTGACAAGTTTTGCCGAAAGCTGACGATACTGCTGGATTTGTGCAAATAATCTTTCTTCTGCATCTAATAACTTGCGACTGTTTTTAGCTTTAATATCTAATTCAGGAATCGTAACTTCAAGAGTTTCTAATTCTGTTTGTTGAGCTTTCACAGCCTCATTAGTTGGCGCTTGCATCCCTTCCAGAACCTTCTCCAAACCTTCTCGCTCAGCTTTAAAACGACTATTGCGATCGCTTGCCTCTTTCCGCATTTGCTCAAAAATCTGAAATCCTGCCAACTGCCGCAAAATCTCGCGCCGTTTACTAGCTTCACCCTTGAGAAATTCATCAAATTGTCCCTGTGGCAAAATGATCACACGGGTAAAAGTCTCAAAATCCATGCCGATGATATCTTCTGTTTTTTGAGTATGGCATCGATCCCATTCCCCATTGATTAATTGATCTAACAGAAAATTCTTTACATCGGTTTTGCCCCGATTGCGCCATGTGCGGATCGCCCGATATTCAGTCTGACGCATCCTAAACCGAAATTCTACTTTTAATTGCGCTGCGCCTTGGCTGACGAGTTCCCTTGATGCGTTGGGCTTTTGAGCAACTCTGTCATAAAGTGCAAAGGTGATCGCATCTAAAAGCGAAGTTTTCCCCGCCCCTGTTGCGCCTGTAATCGCAAATAAATCGAGGGTTGAGAAATCTAAAACTTGACGAGAACGAAAGCTGGTAAATCCTTCAACAATTAGCTCAATTGGACGCATCGCTAAACTCCATATATAAATCTTTGAATGCGGTAATCACATCAGGTGACAAAGTTTTTTCCCGATCGCTATAAAACTTTTGAAACTCAGCGATCGGATCGAAGCGATCGTAATCCTTTGGTTCTGCTGCCTTTGTCGATTCATTGACAATTAACTTCGGTTCCACCATTACCGTCTGTGGACAAGCTTTGCGAACGCGATCAGCTAATCCAATCGGCGGCGTATTGACCGCGATCGCAAATTTCAAATAGCCCACATAATCGCGATGAGCTTCTAACTGTTCATCCAGTTGATCGATATGACATTCCACTCGCTTCAGTGGCTTTTGACAAGTAAGCGGCTGAAATTGAACTTTTGCAGGTCGTCCCACTTCCACTTCAATTAAATTAAAGCCCTTCTCTTCATTCACTTCACCAAAATCCACTTGAATCAAAGATCCTGAATAATAGGTCGGCGCAGCATTGGGGATCTGTTGCGGTCGATGGATATGTCCCAATCCCACATACTGACATTCCGAAGGAATCGCTTGTCCTGACAGGCTATAAACACCACCACTATAAAAAGCTGCTTCTGATCCTGCAAACTTCGCTCCATCAACAGTCATATGTGCCATCATCACATTTACTGCATCATTCTTAAATCCAGTTGCCAGATCTTGCAAAACATAAGTTACTAAAGTTTTATAATCGCTACGTTGTTCCACAGCATCCTTATGCCAAATATCCTCGGCAGCTAATAGTCGCCGCTCTGACGCAAAAGGCATCGCGCCAACACATAGTTTTCCATTCGCAGTGTCAATATTTACCACGCCCCCTTCTTCCGCAATTCGCGGTCTGCCCAAAGCTCTCACCCCTGCGAGGGAAAGCAAATGTGCGAGGCTATCGATGCGTGTCGCCGAGTCATGATTTCCCGCGATCGCCACCGATGGAATGCTTAACTGATTGAGCTTATAGAAAAAGTCATAAGCAACACGTTCCGCTTCGGTGGTCGGATTCGGCACATCAAAAATGTCCCCCGCCACTAGCACCGCATCAACCGCAAATTCTTGAGCATAGGCAAGAATCTCTGCCAAGGCTGCCTCAATTTCGGGAGTGCGATCGACTCCTTTTAACTTTCTGCCTAAATGCCAATCGGAGGTATGGATTAAACGCATAATTTTAGTTTTTTAAAAAAGTTGATGTTTGGCAACAACTTCTTTAAGTTTAAACGTTTTACGGTGTAAATCGCTGTAACCAAGTTGCCCGATCGCCTGTCGATGCTTAAACGTTCCATAGCCCTTATTAGCCTCAATATCATAGCCCTTATAGATTTCTGCTAATTCAACCATCTGGCGATCGCGCCACACTTTTGCGACAATACTCGCCGCCGCGATTGATATTGACAAAGAATCACCTTTAATGACCGTGGTTTGAGGAATCGGCGCAATTAGTTTAAACCTTAGCAATTGATTGCCATCAACCAAGCAATGATTGGGTTGCGGTTGTAATTTGGAGATCGCCCTTTCCATCGCCAATAAACTCGCGGCGAGAATATTCATTTCATCGATTTCGATTACTGATGCAGTGCCAATTTGACAGGCGATCGCGACTTTCCGAATAATCAAATCTAATTTTTCGCGGCGCTGCGGTGACAGCTTTTTGCTATCGGTTACGCCGAGATTTTCTAATTCTGCTAATTTCTCAATTGGCAAAATTACCGCCGCCGCCACGACTTCACCAAATAGGCAACCGCGTCCAACTTCGTCAACTCCTGCGACGGGGTGATTTGTAATTTCTAGCGATTGGATGTCTTGTCGGTTCATAGGGAGAAAAGTCTAAATCGCGGATTAAACGGATTATTGGATTTCACGGATTTTAATATTTTCTATTTGTGATTTAAAGCTTTAATCTATTTATCTAATCCATATTTCCGTGTAATCTTTATGAGTATACGAAAAAAATACGGATAGGGACTGGTTGCTCATTTTTGGCGAGGAATGGCATTGCTAACCAGTTTACTTAAATTTTAGCTAATTATTAGAACTTCAGTCATGGTGACTTATAGCGATCGCATTTCACGCATTATAAACCGATAGATTAAATATGCAAAAATTACGAAATATCAAAATTTGCCTGACCTAACTCCACTGACACCCCATCAAAGCGATCGTCTTGAGGATGATAAGAAAGCAACTCAACTCCGATTACCTCATCAGTATCAGCATCCTTAATCAAAATAATTCCATCATTAAGTTCAGAGCAGATTTGATTTTTGCGCGGAGCTTGCCAAAATACAGTCAGTAACTCCATCTTAGGTTCATAAAAAACTTTTATCTGTACCATAATTGCGTTCCTTCTTTAATTGCATCAGTTTGATAAGCCGTGATTAAAAATCCATCGCCATTTAACTTACGAGCCACCGCCACAACCCAACGTCTTTCCCGTCTTTGCAAATAGAACAAAAACACATCAGAGTCCCGATGAATTTTTGAAGACACTGCGATCGCCCAAATCATCATCTAATTTAAAAACGGTAGCAGTAACAAAAATGCGATCGCTTGTTTCCGATGTCATATCCGCAGATCCAAAACTATAATTGATCGTGTAGCTTATTCTCGAAACTGACGTTAATATGATTCGTCTACAAAATATTCGCAAAGCTTATTACCTTGGTGGGGTTAATGTTCCCATTCTCAAAGGCATCGATCTAGAGATTCAGTCAGGGGAATATGCCGCCATTATGGGCATGTCAGGTTCGGGTAAGTCCACGCTGATGAATATTATCGGCTGCCTTGATCGCCCGACTTCGGGCCAATACTATCTCGAAGATCGCGAGTTAACTACTTATAATGATGACGAATTAGCCTTTATTCGCAATCGTCGTATTGGGTTTGTATTTCAGCAATTTAATTTGCTGTCGCGATTAACGGCGATCGAGAATGTGATGCTGCCAATGATCTATTCCAATATTCCTAAAGAAAAACGTCATCGCCTCGCCACTGAAGCATTAACTAAAGTTGGGCTTAGCGATCGCCTGCTCAATCGCCCTAATCAACTATCAGGTGGACAACAGCAACGGGTAGCGATCGCCCGCGCTTTGGCTAATCGCCCCGCCTTAATTCTTGCTGATGAACCGACAGGAGCCTTAGACACGCAGACATCCCATGAGGTAATGGAACTATTGGGAGAATTAAACTCGCAGGGAATCACCATCGTTTTAGTTACCCATGAACATGATGTGGCAGAAAGAACGCGGCGGATTATTCGCATTCAAGATGGTTTGATCTTGAAGTCAGAAAATATGGCTGAATTGCGAGCTTGACATGGAAACAGCTATAAATACATAGCAGCATTAAGGCGATCGCTTTACAAAACTTATCGTTAGCTTTTAGCTGAATTACCTGTAAATGCGGCATTTTCTGATGAGATAGAGTTAGATATTTAAGTTGAAAAACCCTATACTGGGTAGATATTATTTTCATAACTGTTTTCATTTTTTACATACCATTTAAAAGCTAACAAGGTATATACATGAGCGTAACAGCGTCAAGCGGTGCAGTAAATGCCCGTCCCCGCCTATATCAGACTGCTATAAGTTCCACAATTTCTCAGATAGAGCAACAAGATCGCTTTGCGACTCGTAGCGAATTAGATGATCTGTCCACATATTTTCAGTCTGGACAAAAGCGCCTCGAAATTGCGGCAATTTTGACCAAAAATTCGGAAAATATTGTCTCTAAGGCAGCTAGCCGTATTTTTACGGGTGGTTCACCGATGGCATTTTTGGAAAAGCCCAAAGATACCGAAAAGTTTGAAGTCGATCAAGCTGGTTTCGTGGTTAATGTCAAGCGCGGCATGGAACTCGGCACCATGATCTATGCTGAAGGTAACGAGGGTGGCTTCTTAGGTACGATCAAGAGCTTTTTTGCGAATACAGGAATTACTGGTGTCATCGATGCCCCTCCGCCTGGCTTCCGCCCCATTAACGTTTCTCGTTATGGCGCTGACCGCATGAAAAAGTCCTTGCGGGACTTGTCATGGTTCTTGCGCTATGCGACTTATGCAATGGTCGCTGGCGATCCCAATATTTTGGCTCAGAACGTGCGTGGCTTGCGTGAAATCATCGAAGCAGCCTGCTCGACTGATGCCACAATTGTCGCGCTGCAAACCATGAAGCAAGCAGCAGTCGGTTATTTCTTGAACGATCCTGTGGCGATCGACATTGTCAAGCAATATATGGATGTGGCGATCGCGGAATTTAAAGCCGCAACTCCATCACCGAAAGTGCGTCAGCGCAACTCGACTGACTTACAAGGCTTGGAATTGCCTCAAAATTACTTCAACACTGCCGAGCGCCGTCAGAAGTTTGTGATGAAGGCGGGAATGACTGGCACTGAGAAAAATGACGTGGTTAAGGCTGCTTACCGTCAAGTTTTTGAGCGCGATATCACCCGTGCTTATAGCCAAAGTGTCTCTGATCTTGACTCTAAGGTTAAGAATGGTGAAATTTCGGTGCGTGAATTTGTGCGCCGATTAGGTTTGTCACCTTTGTATCGCGATCAATTTTTTCTACCTTTCATTAATTCTCGTGCGGTCGAGCTAGCATTCAAGCATTTCCTTGGACGTTCTCCCGAAAGCCGTGAAGAAATTGCCGCTTATTTTGCGATCGTCTCCAAAGGCGGTCTTGCAGCCCTCGTCAATGCACTCGTTAATTCCAGAGAATACAGCGACTACTTCGGCGAAGAAACCGTGCCTTATTTGCGCGGTCTGGGACAAGAAGCTCAAACTGCTCGCAACTGGGGCGCACAGTTTGACCTATTCAATTACTCTGCACCGTTCCGCAAAGTTCCGCAATTCATCACCTTATTTGCGGCTTACAATCAGCCATTGCCCGATCAGCATGTTTATGGCTCTGGCAACGATCCCCTTGAAATCACATTCGGCGCGATTTTCCCTAAAGAAACCCGTAACCCTAGCGCATCGCCTGCCCCTTTTGGCAAAGATACCCGCCGTATCTTGATCCGCAATGGCGCTGGCATTACTAACCAACTTAGTAATCCATCGGCAACAGGATCAATCGATCCAATGAGTCCGAAGGTCTTTAAGCTCGATCAAACCCTGCGTGATAACGTCAGGATTGGTAAAGGTAAAAAGTCGATGGTCAAGGGCTTGAGCATTACCAATTCGGAAAGCTCGACCCAAGCCGTAATTCGCGCTATCTATCTGCAAATCATTGGCTTTATCCCCTATTCTGGTCAGCGCCTAACTGCTGCCGAAAGCAAGCTCGAAAATGGTGAAATCTCGGTACGCGAGTTTGTTCGCACTCTCGCTAAATCACCAGTTTTCCGCGATCGCTACTGGACTAAGCTCTATGTGACCAAGGCGATCGAATATATTCACCGCAAACTCTTGGGTCGTCCTACTTACGGTCGCCCTGAAATGAATGCTTACTTTGATCTTGCCTCGAAGAAAGGCTTCTACGCGATCGTCGATGCGATGATTGGAACCAAGGAATACGAGCAAGCCTTTGGTGAAGACACCGTTCCCTATGAGCGCTATCTCACTCCCGCAGGTGTCTCACTTCGCAACAATCGCAACAGCACTTTGGGCGAAGAGAAAGGCACGAAGGTTGTGGTTGAGACTACACCTATGTTTGTGGAACTCGGTCAAGTCACTGAAGATCGTTCTTCTGTATCAATTCGCGATCGCATCAACCAAGGTGTTGATAAGAAGCGCGAACAACGCAAGATCTTCAAGCTCACTACTACCGATCCTGTGGAAACAGGGGCATTAGTACGCGCTGCTTACCGTCAAGTGTTCGAGCGTGACATGGATGCTTATGTGGCGACTTCACAGTTCAGCCAATATACGTCCAAGTTGCTGAACAAAGAAATCACGGTTAAGGAATTCATCTTGGCGATCGGTACATCCGAGCTTTACACCAAGGAATTCTACGCTCCATTCCCCAACACCAAGGTGATCGAGTTGGGTACAAAGCATTTTCTCGGACGTGCGCCCCTCGATCAAGCAGAAATCCGTAAATATAACCTGATTTTGGCAAACAGTGGTATCAAAGCCATGGTGAGCGGAATGGTTAACAGTATGGAATTCCTTGAAGCCTTCGGTGAGGATGTTGTGCCTTACAACCGCTTCGAGACTTTCCCTGCGGCTAACTATCCCAATACGAAGCAGCTATACGATCGCCTGACCAAACAGGACAACTCGATCGTTGTGCCTAGCTTTGCGACAGTCAAATCGAAGATTCCCACCACGGTTTAATTTCTAGATAAAAGAGAGAGGGCGCAAAGCGCCCTCTCTCTTTTACTGATTACCTCAATCAGATTGAGCTTGTAAGATCTCTTTAATTTCGCTCAAAATGCGATCAAATATTTTTCTTAAGATAATTTTTTCTTTTGCGAATAAATCGGGCGTTGTATCAGATTCATCCAAAGAATTGTTATCCAAAAATAGGGAGCTTTCTTGATCGTTCATCAGCCATTCAACCTGAAACAATGCATCGCGATCGCCAAGTTGACTTTTATAGCCTTCGCGAAACTCTAAAACTATGTCTGATGCATATCCATCCACTGATATATATCCTGTTAATTTCGCGTGATAGCGGAGATTGAAATCTACAACATATCCAAGATTTATTAAAGCTTGTTCCACCAGCGCAAAAGTAGTCATATTCTGTCATCTAAATAATATCTAACCTAAATTTAGCGCGTATTCAAATCTGAAGTGTACTTAAAACCCAA
>JBBRQX010000007.1:0-17383 GCA_038225745.1 Pseudanabaenales cyanobacterium
ATACAAATTGTTACACCAAGGCGCAACATTTACTGATGGCTCTAGTAAGTTCGCTGCTAAGGCAGGAGCCAGATTTCCAGCCAAACCATTGAGACTAGTAAAGGCGATCGCTGATAGTAAATAGGCTTGCCGTTTAATGGTGGCAAAATTCCAGTCAAGATCGTTTACCTGATTTTTGTCATCGCAAAACTCTTCACAAGTAAGCATCTTAAGATCGGTCGATCCCTGATTGGCTTGTTCATATGCCCATGCATCATATATATACGCTGCAAGTTCCATAACGGCTACCAAAATGATTGCGGTCTGTCTTATTTTAAACGATTTTTTCTGACTTCTTACGTCAAAAAATGTTTATACCCCGTCCATGTTGAAAACCGAAGCGGGGCTTCGCCCTGCGACCCTCTATAAGAACTAATGGTCTCATCCTAGACGCGGTATATGGTCAGTGAGTAGGCAAAATAAAACTTAAAACCCAAAAAGCTATGGCGATCGCCATAGCTTTTTGGGTTTTAGTTTTTATTAATTCTGTGAATTAGAGGCAAGGGCTTAAGCCCCTTGTTCTTAGGAAGATGCCAACTAATTTAACGGGCATCAGGAGTTGGTGTTACTCGTTTTGGCGATGGAATCAGATAGGCAATTACTGCGCCACCGACAAAACCCGCGACATTACGGACAATCGGAACCCATTCTGTCGTTCGTGTCAAAACTGGTCCTAGCCCGAAAGAGATAAACAACATTCCCCAAAGTGGTGTGAAGATGAGCGCCCATTTCCATGCAAAGATTTCGCCTTCTTTGCGAGGATGTCCTGCAAAGCCAAAGATGATCCCGCCAACAATGGAAGTAATCAGCGTAAGCACCCATTGCTCTTGCGGAATCCCAGGCACAGCAATACATCCATCTCGATCTAAACAAGTGGCGATCGCATCAATAGAAGACAAAATTGATTGATCGTAGCCCTGCTCACGCACATAAAATTGATTGCCATAGCGTGATTGCAGTTCAATCCAGAAGCCGCGTGGTAGCAATTGATAGATGGCATCACCGACACTAAAATTAAGTATGTTGCCTCCGCGTCCATCAGCAACGAGCATCACACTCTGATCGTCAAGTCCCCAAAAATCTTTGACGGCTCGACCAGGAGTGCGATCAATTTGGGTTAGCACCCGCAATTTCCAGCCAGTTTGGTCTTCAAATTTAGTTAACTTTTGATCGAGGGCTAATTCTTCGGCATCGGTTAAAAATTTGCCCAGATCAATTACATTTGTATATTTTTCTGGTAATAGCTCTGGTGCATCAAAGGCTTGCGCCGCAGGAATATGGGTAAAGGCGATCGCTAAAGGTAAAAATACGGCGATCGCGATCGCCCCAAATCTCTGAGTAAATCTCTGGATAAATTTTCGTAGAGCAGGATCAATCATGATTTTTATTAAAGGATAAATTAAAGAATGATCTTAATATTTCTTAATATCTTAGCAACAGTATATAGTTAAAAATACGTTCTCTTCATATTTTTAACTATGGCAAGCCCAATTCAGTGGTATCCCGGCCATATCGCCAAAGCTGAAAAGCAGTTGTTAGAACAACTAAAATTGGTGGATGTGGTTATTGAAGTGCGTGATTCCCGCATTTTACTTTCTAGTCAGCACCCCAAAATTGACAAATGGGTAGAAGGAAAGTCGCATATTTTAGTATGTAATCGCATTGATGCGATTACCTCGAATGTAAAAATGCAATGGACGCGCTGGTTTACAGAACAGGGGCGCATGATCTATTTCACTGATGCACAGGCCGGAAAGGGCATGGTGGATCTGCTAAAGGCGGCGCAAGTAGCAGGCGAAAAGGTCAATGAACGTCGGCTTGGTCGGGGCATGTTGCCGCGTCCAGTCCGAGCCGTGGTGATCGGTTTCCCAAATGTGGGCAAGTCGGCGTTGATTAATCGTTTGCTCAAAAAAAGGGTGGTCGCTAGTTCTAATAAAGCAGGGATAACGCGCCAGTTACGCTGGGTCAGAATTTCCGATCAGATTGATTTGCTCGATACTCCAGGTGTAATTCCACCATTGCTGCACAATCAAGATGCAGCGCTAAAATTGGCGATCTGTGACGATATCGGTCAAGCAGCCTATGACAATGTGCTAGTAGCGGCGGAAGCAGTGGATTTATTGATCGCGCTAAATGTCAAATTGAGTAGCCGTTATACTATCGATCCAGAGACTGTTACTTCAGGGATTGAATATATTCATGAGGTCGCTACTCTGAATAAGTTTCAAGGTGATTTAGATAAAGTCGCAAGGCTGATTTTGTATGATTTTCGTAAGGGTAAATTAGGGGCGATCGCCTTAGAAATGCCACCTCAATAGATATTAGAAGTTTTAACCAGAAAAATTTAACTAGAACGATTTAGACAAATGACCAGCAAAATTTATTTAAAAGGTGTTAAAGCCTATGGATATATCGGATATCTACCCGAAGAAAATGTATTAGGGCAATGGTTTGAAGTTGACGCAACCCTGTGGGTTGATTTTGAGTCGGCTACTCATAATGATCAAATCGAAGATACGGTTAACTATATTTCCTGTATTCGCAAGATTGAAACCCTCATTCAAACTCAAAAATTTAAACTAATCGAGCGTTTAGTTGGTGCGATCGCCGATAGCTTGCTCGAAGATGAAAAAATTACGCAAGTCGAAGTAAAAATTATCAAGCATCCTCCAATCCCCAATTTCTTAGGCTCTGTTACTGTCGAGATTGTGCGATCGCGTCCTCCAGCAGTATCACAAGTTCCATCAACAACTGTCGCTAAAGCCATTCAAACAAAACTAGAAACAAAACTGGAAATAACACCCGAAGCAGAATCTGTTCTCGAAGTCAAAACCGAAAAGCTGAAAGCTAAAACTGAAGACACAGGCTCAGCCAAAGTCATCAGCATCCACACCGATGGCGCGTGTTCCAAAAATCCAGGGCCAGGTGGTTGGGGTGTAGTCATCCATCTCTCTGATGGCAGCACCAAAGAACTCGGCGGTGGTATTCGTGAGACAACTAACAATCAAATGGAATTGCAAGGGGCGATCGCTGCCTTAGAATTTCTCGCCATGCAAAAACAATCTACACCTGTCGATCTTTATACCGATAGCAAATATGTACTAGATGGAATCACGAAATGGATTAAGGGTTGGAAAAAGAATGGTTGGAAAACCAAAGATAACAAGCCTGTCAAAAATCAAGAATTTTGGCAAAAGCTCGATCCCCTTAATTCGTCCAATATCCGATGGCATTGGGTAGAAGGACATTCTGGCGATCCTGATAATGAGCGATGTGATGCGATCGCCCGTAGTTATACCGCTAAAAATATGTAAAAATATGACCTTAACTCTTTTTGCCTCAAAATTGACTTCATGCAAAGTCAATTTTGAGTTTAATCTGCGATATGTAGAAAAGGAAGATTCTTTTGGGAATGAATATCAAATTTACTTGGCTTAACAAATGAAGAGAAAGTAGGGCTAGACAGAGTAAGACATTAATTCTACTGTTCCTCTTTTTTAAGGGTAATCCTTCAAGTTTTTCCATTGGCTGTACTACCTTTAGCTATGTTGAATTTAAGCAATGGCAAGTAAAATATGAATATGTTGATATGAGGCTTGGTATATGAACGCTGTCAAAGAGATTATTTTAGACAAGCTTGAACATTTAGAAGCACTATCTGAGCCTGTTTTATTGGAGGTTTTAGATTTTGTTAGTTTTTTAGAATGGCGGCTAAACACAAATCAAAGACTAACTTTAATGAGTTCTAGTTTGCCTGAAGCGGCTCTGGAAGAAGATACAGGTTCATTTTTGCTTGAGATTGCTTCATCTTTTAGTCGTGGTTTATCTAGTGAAGATTTGGAATGTTTGCCGACTGATGGTGCAGAAAATCACGATCGCTATCTTTACAATACTCAAGTATGACTGAGGTATTTTTTGCTGATACTTTCTATTGGGTGGCGTTACTCAGTCCTCGCGATACTTTTCATAATCAAGCGATCGCTATCACCGCAAAACTAGGTAAGACAAAAATTATTACAACTGATGAAGTGCTTAGTGAGGTTCTCAATTTTTTGTCTGATGGAGGTCTAAAGTTGCGCGAACGGACGGTGAATACGGTGAGGCAACTACTCAATGCGGATTCAGAAAAAGTGACTGTATTATCTCAATCTCATGGAACGTTTTTGGGTGAATTGGATTTGTACGAGCAAAGACTAGATAAGGGGTATAGTCTTACAGATTACGTTTCTATGGTAACAATGAAACAAATGGAAATTAGTCGTATCTTGACTCACGATCATCATTTTACTCAAGAGGGTTTTACAATTCTCTTTTCGAGCGATCGCTAGTTTTCTTTTTATCAATTCAAGAGCGATCGCCTTAAATATCCTTACTTTGACCACACAAGCGATACCTCTCAACAACAAACAGCGATCGCCCGATAAATTTCTACTGTGATAGAAATGCGATCGCAAAATTCAATAATCCGAATAAGTTATTTATTTCAGGATGCTACCAACTTCACTTTACCATTAGATGATTTCGTTGAGTTGCGGACTGCTTTAGTATGTTGAGCTATACAGTGGGAAAGTTTTGTTTCTAGTTTTTTCGGCTTTCTTGTGTAATTATCCCAGTCTTCTACTGTCTTCCTAAACAGCCAATGGTCTAAAGCCTCATCATTTATAAATCCGCGTAATTCAGGATCGACCCAAATATGGAGAAGTTCCTTACAACCTAGATTAGTAGCCGCTTGTTCAATATCATTCCATTGATGAATAAAGTTATCTGCCCAAGAATCTCTATTTGTTACGGAACGAACAAAATCTAGTCCCGCTTCAAGCATTCTCTTCCCATTTGTGCCGCGAGCGTTAATCGGTTCCCAGAAAATCACTTCAGGCTCAAATACCATTATTTTCTGTAACAAGTTTTGAAAATCCTGTAGATGCATTGTTGGCGGAGTAGGGGCTATCGCTGCATACAACTTAACACCTGCTTCATATCCTTTAAGCATGGCTTTGTAACGATCAGATGGCAAAGGTGCTGCGGGTTCAATTTTGCGACTGAGTTCGTCGTCAAGCATGGGTATGCTCATACCAACGGTGACATTTCGCGATCGCAAAATATCTATGTCATTTACCCATAAAGGGCTACGGGTCAAAATTCTTATGCGTTTGTCATA
Source organism: Pseudanabaenales cyanobacterium (assembly GCA_038225745.1). Classification (GTDB taxonomy): domain Bacteria; phylum Cyanobacteriota; class Cyanobacteriia; order Pseudanabaenales; family Pseudanabaenaceae; genus Pseudanabaena. The sequence continues at coordinate 5,198 of JBBRQX010000007.1, forward strand.
TTTAAGAAGAACTTGAACAACCTCTCGCGTAATTTTTGCTGTTTGATGGTTTTGATAGGGATCGGTTCCTGAACAGAGCATAACAACACCTTGCCCTGATTCTGTAGTTTTCCATGTCTTTTTACGACTGAGTTTTTCCTCTAGCTGTTCTGCTATTCCTTCACGAACAAACAAATATTTCCCCCAATCCATTTGGGGATTATCAACGCCTTTGAGTGCTAGTTGTGCTTGTCTGGTTCTAATGACTGGGGTTGAGGGGACATAGCAAAATGTGCAGCCATGCAGACAGCCAGAAGCGACATTAATAACGTAATCGCATAGCCCTTTTTTTCTTAAGGCGCTTTCCTGTAGAGGACTAGCGATAGTTTCAGTACCTCTTACAGTATCCATAATTAGAACCTCACTTATTGAAAATCGTACAATATACTAAACTATATCTTATGTTATATTTTTAGCAATATACAACTATTTGGGAGGAGTAGGATGCCAATTACTTCGTCGGGTCAGGGGTTTAGCAAAAACACTTCAGCAAAGCAAGAGCAATTTAGATATTTCATGAATATCCATCTTGGTATTTGCAAAGTAATTTTCGAGAAAAATAAGGATAAATCTTGGTTGTCTCATCAATACCACTATATCGATCTTAATGCTGGTACTGGGATTAATGAAGAGTATGGTGAAGGTAGTCCAATAATCTTTTTGCAAAACGCTTTATCTCAAAAAGTTGAGACCCGATGCTATTTTGTTGACGTTAAAGAACAAATACTAAATGAACTGAAGCAAAATATTGTCGATTTCCCTTGTCAAGCTGAATTTTTTGCTTTGGATAATCGATTAGTACTCAATAGCATTTCAGAAAGTTTGCATTCCCATTCTAGGAATAATAAAAAACTATATGGACTATTGTATTCAGACGAAAATGGAACAGTTCCTCCATTTGATGAGCTAGCCCAAGTATTCAAGAATAAGCAATTAGAATCTATTGATATTCTGATCTACTTTTCAGCAACAAACGTAAAACGTTGTTTAAAGTCTGATACTTCCGATGTTTACAAGAGACTAACAGAATATATTCGCAATGTGCCAAAAAAACACTGGCAAATTAGACAGTCAGAAGACAAACATCAATGGAGTTTTTTGTTTGGCACTAACTGGGACAAAAATGGGCAAATGGGATACCCAAAAGTTACAAAGTATAACTTCCATGATATAAGTAGCAGCAGAGGCAAAGAGATTTTAGAGCGGCTTGCTCATACAAATAAAGAGATCCAAGAGAAAAGTCAACCTCGTATTACAGGTTTTGACGAGTTAATGGGAAATGATTAAGCTCTAAATTTCTCTGGTCTTCTAGAGATTTGATTAAGGCACTATCTTATGAACGCAGATACTACGAACAATACCTCACAGACTGATTGGGCTAGAATCGATGCAATGAGTGATGAAAATATTGATACATCCGATATTCCACCACTATCAGCAGATTTTTGGGCTAAAGCGCAATTGAAAACACCTAAAAAAGTAATTACTGCATCAGTTCAAATCGATCCTGAAACTTTTGCATGGTTCCAATCACAAGGCGAAAATGCATCACAGCAGATGTCAGCCGCTTTAAAAATTTACGCAGAGGCTCACAAAGCATAGCTTGCAGTCATCAAATAGATCTAATGCAATGCGGTAATTGGCACTATCTGGCTCAATATTTCTCCTAAATCCCTCTTTGCTTCCATTAACTCATAAGCATAATGAAGCCTCAGAAAGTAACCATCTGAAAACCCAAAATATAGACATAACCGCAAATCGACATCCGCAGTCATCGGAGCCTTACCTTGAATAATTAGCTGAATACTCAAATATGGCGATCGCTAAGTTGCACTTCAAACTTTAATTAGCAAGTTACGATCGCGTATTAAGGCATATTCTATAATAATCATAGATAAAAATAGATGATTACGTCTATTTTCATTTAGAAGTATCTTTGCGATAATCATAGAAATTTAATTATGATTTTTTAAAAATAAATAGGGTCTATATGATAAATAACTGGCTGGATACGATCTGGCTGATCCCTTGCTATTCTTTGTTAGGCGCAATGCTATCGGTTATCTGGTTTCCGAGCATTACTCGCAAAACGGGCCCAAGACCAGCAGGATACATTAATATTCTGATGACTTTCATCTCGTTTTCTCATGCGATCGCCGCCTTAACCGTAGCTTGGGGACAGCCAGCTTACTCGTTGTCATTTCCTTGGTTAAGCGTGGGAGGATTGAACCTAAGCCTCGATTTGCAGATTTCAGCGATCAACATTGGCGCGATCGCCTTAATTACAGGGATCAACCTCCTCGCCGAAATTTATGCAGTTGGCTACATGGAAATGGATTGGAGCTGGGGCAGATTCTTTGCCCTACTAGCACTGTTTGAAGCAGGGATGTGTTCCTTGGTTCTCTGTGACTCCCTCTTTTTTAGCTATATTGTTCTTGAAATTCTCACGTTAGGGACATATTTGCTTGTCGGTATTTGGTACAACCAATCCCTTGTAGTGACAGGGGCGCGGGATGCTTTTTTAACCAAGCGGATCGGCGATTTATTTCTCTTAGTCGGCGTAGTTAGCTTGTTTCCTCTGACAGGCACTTGGAACTTTACGGAACTAGCTGTATGGGCAAAAACCGCTGATGTCAACCCGACCACGATCACCTTAGTCACTCTAGCGCTGATGGTTGGCCCCATGGGTAAATGCGCTCAATTTCCCTTACATCTCTGGCTAGACGAAGCGATGGAAGGACCTTTGCCAAGTACAGTCTTGCGTAATTCCGTTGTCGTCGCCACAGGTGCTTGGATATTAGTGAAGTTATATCCAGTTTTAGCTCTATCCCCCCTCACGCTGCGGGTAATGATCGCCGTCGGTGCATCGACTGCGCTAGGAACAGTATTAATTGCGATCGCGCAAATTGATGTGAAGCGATCGCTGTCTTATTTAACCAGCGCATTTATGGGATTAATCTTTATCGCTGTTGGTGTGGGTGAAATCCACAGTGCCTATATTTTGATATTCTCTCACGCTGTAGCAATTTCCCTATTGCTAATGGCGATCGGCAGTATTATTTCCAATAACGTTAGCCAAGACCTCACCCAACTGGGAGGATTATGGAGTCGCCGTCCGATTTCGGGATTGTGCTTTTTAGTTGGGGCGATCGGCTTAGTTGCTTTTCCTCCCTTTGGTGGATTTTGGGCGATGGTAGATTTAGTTTCTCATCTTTGGCAAAAACAGCCCGCTTTAGCTATATTAATTCTATTAATTAATGGCTTGATTGCTTTCAGTTTAATGCGCGTATTCGGTATAATTTGGGGCGGTAAACCCAAACAAATGACCGAGCGCTCCATCGAACCTCTATGGCTCATGATCTTGCCGATGACAATCTTCGCGGGTGTTGTTCTGCATGTTCCACATATACTCACAGCCTTAGGAATTATCTCTGATTGGTCAGCGATACTCAGTACTGATGCCATGCTGCTATTAGGATCGAGTACAGCAGGGCTAAGCGCAGGAGCATATTTTTATCTCAATCAAAGCGTCACGAAACCAGTTCAACTTCCTTCACTAGCCTTACAAAACTTTTTTGCCAATGACTTCTATACACCCAAACTCTACAAAGTTACGGTTGTGGGCTTAGTTGATGGCATATCTCAAATAATGTATTGGTTTGATCGCTTTTTTATTGATGGTGTCGGTAATTTCTTTGGATTAGCGACTCTATTTAGTGGTCAAAACCTCCGTTATAGCACCTTTGGACAGATGCAACTTTACACGCTGACAATTATGGTCGGCATCGGTATTTTACTTTTACTCCTTTTTAATCGCACCCTTTAATCGCACTTTCTAAATCTGGACTAAAACTATGCTCAGCGCATTAATCTGGCTGCCTGTGATCGGGGCTTTAGCGATCGCCTTCTTCCCGCAAAATCAAGTCAAAAAAGGCGCAGCGATCGTTGCCACCGCCATTTTGATTCTTGATTTTATTCTTCTTCGTCAATTTGATATTAAGATTCCCACTTTCCAACTATCCGAAAATCTGCCTTGGCTAGAAAATCTGGGATTACACTACAGCCTCGGCGTTGATGGATTATCCTTACCGCTTGTTGTTCTTAATGGTTTACTGACTTGGTTGATTGTTTGCTTTTGCGATCGCCAGATCAAAGAACGGAAAACACTTTTTTATGTATTAATGCTCTTAATCCATGCAGGTGTGAGCGGCGCAATGCTCTCAACAAATACTTTACTATTTGTCCTATTTTATGAATTAGAGCTAATCCCGCTCTACTTAGTCATCGCCGTATGGGGCGGCGCACAGCGTAGTTATGCCGCAACGAAATTCTTGATCTTTACTGCGATTTCAGGGATTCTCGTTTTAGTTGGTTTCCTCGCTTTAGGCTGGCTGACCGCGAATCCCACTCCCATGTTTGACTATGCAACATTGCAAACTCTGACCTTACCGATAGAAGTGCAAGTCACGCTCGTAGTCGTCTTATTACTAGGCTTTACAATCAAAGCTCCCTTTGTGCCATTTCATACATGGCTACCCGATGCCTATGTGGAATCAACCACCCCAACAGTAATGATGCTCGGCGGTATTGTCTCCAAGTTGGGAACCTATGGCTTATTCCGCTTCTGCGTTGGTTTATTTCCTGATGCTTGGGCGTTGCTATCACCTTGGATTGCGCTCTGGGCAGGCTTAGGGATTTTATACGGTGCGGTGGTGGCGATCGCGCAAAAGGACATCAAACGCATGGTAGCCTATAGCTCCATCGGTCACATGAGTTATATCCTTTTGGCCGCAGCCGCAGCCACACCTTTGAGCATGGTCGGCGGCGTGATTCAAATGGTCAGTCATGGCTTAATTCTGGCGCTATTGTTCTATTTAGTCGGTGTCATCGAAGAAAAAGTCGGCACAAGAGATTTAGATGTTCTGAATGGATTATTAAACCCATTGCGGGGGTTGCCTAGCACTAGCGCCTTGCTAATTTTAGGCGGGATGGCTAGTGCGGGTATTCCTGGACTGGTTGGATTTATCTCAGAATTTCTGATCTTTCAAGGTAGCTTTAGCAAGTTTCCTATACCCACGATCTTCTCAATCATTGGGACTGGACTCACCGCAGTTTATTTCGTGATTCTACTCAATCGTACTTGCTTTGGTAAGTTGGATAATCATACGGCTTACTATCCCAAAGTCAGTGGGATAGAACAATTGCCAGCATTAATTTTGACCGCCTTAATTGTGATTCTAGGCATTCAGCCAAATTGGTTAGGACGCTGGAGTGAAGTAAGTGCGGTGCAATTATTAGCGCGTGTTCCTGATGTTACAGTTCTAGCTAGTGGAAACCTAAAATCATCAACCTATGAGAAAATATCCTTGGCTTTTAGGAGAGATATTAGATGATCGCCGTACCTCAGAATCATCTTTCTATCGAACAATATCTGCAATGGGAAGAGAAGCAGGAGGAGAAGTATGAATATGTCAATGGCTTAATCTATGTCATGGCTGGAGCTAGCGAATCTCATGTTTCGGTCACTACTAACTGTGCGGCAATTATTCTGTCTCATCTTCGAGGCTCTAACTGCAAGGTATTTCCTTCAGATATGAAGACCCTAATTGAGTCTAAAAATATCTACTACTATCCTGATATTTTAGTTACCTGTGATGAGCGCGATCGCCTTAACAAAAAACATAAATCCTATCCTTGCTTAATCATTGAGGTACTGTCTAACTCTACTGAAGCCAAGGATCGGGGAGTGAAATTTGCCAATTATCAAACCATCGAGTCGTTACAGGAATATGTACTAATCAATCAACAGGAACCGCGAGTAGAAGTATTTCGCCGCACCGATCGCAAATTCTGGCTATTGCAAACCTATACCAAAGGAGAAATGATCGAATTGCAGAGCATTAAGCTCAAAATTTCTATTGATGCAATTTATGAAAGTATAGATTTATCAGAACTAGATATAGAGGAATAAATTATGACCAGCATTTTAATTAAACCCACAACCGCATTACCACCTTCCACTCATCCCCATGCTGATATCATTCATCGTCTCGAAGCAGGTGGCTCAATGCTACCTGATACGCCCGAAAACTTGATGCAGATAATTGGGCTTTACAAAGCTTATGCAGTGCCGATGGATTTCTATTGGCGCGATTTGCTCTATATCGCCGAACAAGTGTTTTTAGAGCCACTTCCTGCTTTTAAATATTTTATATCCCAAGAATATCTCGACTTGCCGAACCATTACGCAGGTGATGACGCAGACTTGCGATTCTGGCGTGGTGGTGCGACCGCACATCCAGAATTATTGGAGTTTATGAACAAGGGCGAACTAAAAGCCAAAATCCCGAAAATCTTCCATCATCTCTATCACGATCGCATCAATATGGAGTTCGCCGAAGAATGTATGCGAGCGATGCTCTGGCATCGTGGCATGGGCGGAGAGTTAGAGCCTTTCATGGATTCAGAAGAATACAAACAAAATTGCGATCGCGCGATTCGGGCGTTCTTTAAAAATAATCCTGTGATGTTGGGACTCTACAAACTTTTCCCTGAAATGTTTCTCGAACAATGTCGCGCCTCAACCATGACTTCGGTGCTAGGACTATTTTGGGACATCATGGCTCCCGTATTTTTCGAGATGTCGGATATTTATGATGAAGGAGGATTTAAAGGCGTTCCCGATGCGATGGATTTTTTGGTAAACGGCATTTTTGCGATCGCGGGTCGTCCCATTTATCATCGTGTAAATATTGGCGGCGAATGGTTAGACATTGTTCCTAAATCCAAAGGATTTACTTGGCTGTATGAAGCTGCTTTCCCTTATGTCGAAGCAGTATTCTATCGTACCGCACCATTTCGCGGCACGAAGTCTTACAACGCTCAAGCCCATGAAGTTCCCGACGATCAAAACGATTTTCACTTTGGGATTTTATACGCTGACAAGTTTCCTGTTGGTTCCGCAGGCATCCCGCCAACTCTGCTACACCAAGATATGTACCACTTCCTCCCACAATATTTAATCGACTATTACAAGCAATATTGTCGTGGTGAAGACGATATGCTGATTCAGTTAGCAATCAGCTTTCAGCGATCAATGTACAATGTTACTTCCGCCGTAATTCAAGCAGAGAGAGCTGCCTTCCTCTATCCATTAGACGATCCCAACCCCAAGCATCTCTTGGCAAACCGTCATTACTTTGAAGGTCAATTGAATCGCTTCTGCAATCCCAAATATGGTATGGATAAAGCCGCAAGACTGACCATGGTTCAAAGTCAAGACTATCGATAAAAATATGTAGCGCTTCGCGCTACACATTCTTAAAAACATCTCAAAACCAAGGAACTAAATATGCCCACGATTGTTGATATTGCTGTTAGTAATGCAGACTTCTCCACCCTAGTCACCGCAGTATCGGTGGCGAGCCTAGTCGAAGCCTTGCAAAGCGCAGGACCTTTCACTGTCTTTGCACCGACTAATGCTGCTTTTGCCAAGCTTCCTGACGGGACAATTACTACCCTAGTCCAGAATATTCCCCAACTGGCGCGAATCTTGACCTTTCATGTGGTTTCGGGTAAGTACATGAAAGAGGACTTGATCGGAGTCAAATCTCTCACCTCGCTAGAAGGTACTCAAATTGATATTAATATCTCAGATGGAAGCTTCGAGACAAACAACGCCACTGTAATTGCGGCAGATATTGAAGCCGATAATGGAGTTATCCATGTAATTGATACCGTCATGCTGATGCGTCCCCATTGGTTCTATTCGATTATGCGATCGGGAAAAGTCGGTGTAGTAAGTAGGCAGGCATAATAAAACCCAAAACCCAAAAAGCTGTAGCGCACGCTGCGCGTGCGCTACAGCTTTTTGGGTTTTAAGGTTTCTTTTGCCCAACTACTTATCTAGTTCTAGCGCGACGTAACCTGACCTTAATAAAAAAACGCGGTACGTTTTTTTATTAAGATTATTAGTTTATGTGTAGGCTTCAATCAACCCATGTTGTAGCGCGTAGCGCACTAACTCTGTGCGGCTGCTTGTGCCAGTTTTGCCAAATAAACGGCTAACATATTTCTCAACATTACGAATGGTTGTACCAAGGCGTTTTGCAATTTCTTTATTCATCAAGCCCTCAACCACAAGCTCTAACACGCTCTCTTCGCGAGGAGTAAACTCAATTTTGATCGGTGGTGGGGTGACGTTGATTGCTGGTTTTTGTTTGAGCAAAGCCTTGATTTCGGCAAGTTGACCCGCCAAATCGGTTATTTCGGAAGTATTGCTGTTAGCAGTAACCGCTTGCATCGCTCGACGCGCAATTAAATTTTCGGCGATCGCCACCAACTCATCAGGGTCAAAGGGCTTAGACAAATAGGCATCACAACCCGCGTTATAGCCCTCAATGCGATCCTTGGTCATGCCCTTGGCTGTCAAAAATACGACGGGCAAATTTAAAAACCGCACATCTTCGCGCATTTGCCTTAAAAATTCATATCCACTCACCTGCGGCATCATGATGTCCGATATGACGAGATCGGGGGTGGTTTGCTCTAGTAGTTGCCATGCGTCCCGCGCATTATTGGCAACTTGCAACACAAAGCCACTATCTTCGAGATAGGCTTGCACCGCCTCTCTAAGCCCTGGTTCATCGTCTACAAGTAGGATATGTCCTGACATAATAACTTTTGATTATCCTTTCATGATGCGTTCGCGATATTAACTACTACTATATATCTTAAGTTATCAGAATATGGGTGACCTGGGATTTGAACCCAGGACCAGCGGATTAAGAGTCCGATGCGCTACCACTGCGCCAGTCACCCGTGATTTACTCTTGTTTTGTTTAAGAGCGGCTTATATCTTAGCAAATGTTTGTATAAATGCGTGACAAAAAAAGGTCATTATCAAAAATAAAAACTCAATTAGCTAAACCTATGACCCAAAGCTCAGCGCTCTTACCGCCTCAATCATTGCAAAGCCCTTGGCAATGGACAAAAAAAAATCTTTTTAGTAGTTGGTTTAATAGCTTACTTACAGTTTTTTGCATTTGGCTGCTATATCAGCTTGTGAGTAATGTCTGGATTTGGACAACAACTAAGGCGCAATGGGCGGTAGTTAGTAGTAATTTAAGATTGTTTTTAGTCGGGCTTTATCCTGTCGAGGAGTTTTGGCGCTTGTGGAGTGTTTTGGCGATCGCGGGCTGTTTATCAGGAATCTCATGGGGTCTATGGGGCAGATTTAGCCGTTTCGTGGCGATCGCGATCGCATCTTTATCAATAGCCCTTGCGATTTTGCTACCTGTTGATGGCATCTCGAAAATTTTGACTTTATCGATTAGTGGGGCGATCGCTTTAGGCTTTGCGATCGGGCAACAATGCAAACGGTTTACCCAAAGTTCTCTCGTTTTGGCGATCGCATGGCTGGCAACTTTACCAATTTCCCTATGGCTAATTGGCGGAAATTTGGGACTAACGGCTGTTGATGTAAATGTGTGGAATGGATTAGTTTTAACTCTGATCGTCGCGATATCTGGAATCGTATTTTCCTTTCCGTTGGGGGTTTTACTGGCTTTAGGAAGACAAAGCACCTTACCTGTAATTAAATGGTTTTGTATCTTCTATATTGAAATTGTGCGGGGATTGCCATTAATCGGCATTTTATTTATGGCGCAAGTGATGCTGCCTTTATTTTTGCCAGCAGGACTAGAAATAGATCGCGTTTTGAGAGCGATCGCCGCTTTTGTCTTTTTCAGCGCCGCTTACCTTGCTGAGAATGTGCGCGGCGGTTTGCAGTCAATCCCTAAAGGTCAAGCGGAAGCTGCGAGAGCATTGGGACTAAGTACGCCTCTAACAATTACTTTAATCGTTTTACCTCAAGCTCTCAAGGCTTCGATTCCTGCGATCGTTGGTCAATTTATTGGCTTATTTAAAGATACTTCTTTAGTAGCGATCGTGGGACTTGTCGATCTTATGGGCGTATCCCGAACTGTCTTGTCTCAGCCCGAATTTATCGGACGCTATGCTGAAGTCTATCTATTTGTCGCTTTAATCTATTGGATGTTCTGCTTCTCTCTTTCTCAAGCTAGTCAAAAGCTAGAAAAAAATCTGCAAAATTAACGCCAATAAGCAGGTAAGTATAAAAACCTTAAAATCCCAAAATCTGCGGCGCACGCTGCGCGTGCGCCGCAGATTTTGGCTTTTATACCCACCAGAAGTTGTCTTTGCAGCGCAAAGCGCTGTCCTTTCTATTTGATAGCCGCTTCTAGTTTGTGCTGATTCCAGAGTTTTTGATAAAGCTGAGACTCAGCAAGTAACTCAGCATGAGTCCCTACTTGAGCGATTTTACCTGCATCCATTAAGATAAGGCGATCGCATGTTGAGGCTGCTGATAGATTGTGCGTAATAAATAACACCGTTTTGTTTTGAGGTAAATTATTTAAAATTCCTGTTGCCGTCTGATTATCCACACTAGATAAGGAATCATCTAATACCAAAATTGGGGTATCGACTAGCAAAGCTCTCGCCAAAGCCGTGCGCTGTCTCTGTCCACCTGATAGCGTGATGCCGCGCTCTCCTACAAATGTGTCATACTGCTGCGGGAATTTGAGAATTTCTTGCTCAATCCGTGCTTTATTTGCAAAGTCTTCTACTTCATGATCAAAAGCTTGGGGCTTACCATAGCGAATGTTATCGCGCATCGTGGCACTGAATAGGAAACTATCCTGTGGTACGAAAGAAATAATCTCGCGCAGATTTTCGATCCGCATTTTGGTAATGTCGATGCCATCGATAAAAATTTGACCCGATGAAACTTCCACTAAGCGCATCAAGGCACTAGCGAAAGTAGATTTGCCAGAACCAACACCTCCTAAAATAGCAATGGTTTCACTAGGATAGATCGTGAAGTTAATATGGTTGAGGGCTGACTGACTAGCGCCGTCATAGGTAAAAGTGAGATCGCGAGCTTCGATTTTGCCCATGACTTGAGATTTTGCAAGGGTGATCGCATCATGATCATCAACTATCGCGGGTGGAATATCGAGAATGCCTTGAATCCGTCCGATACTCACCAAACCACGCTGATAAGTAACCATCACAAAGCCCAAAATCGCGGTGGGGAAAATCAACCGTTCCACATAAATAATTAGCGTCAACAGATCCCCAATTTTAAAGGTGGTATTGGCTGGATTAGCTAACTTTTCGCCGCCAAACCAAATCAATACTAAAAAGCTGATACTGGCAATTCCGCCCAGTAATGGAAATAGAATATTACGGCTACGCGCCATTTTTAGGTTGGCATCTAATAGGCGATCGTTGAGTTTGCCAAAAGCAGCACGTTCGTTGTTTTCTTGGGCATAGGTTTTAATCAGCGCCATGCCATTCAAGTCTTCTTGCAAAAGCGAACTTACATTTGACAGTTCTTCTTGGACTTGTAATTGTTCGTCGCGTAGCTGACCGCTAAATCTCTGCACGATCGCCAACATGATCGGATACACCGAAATTGATAACAAGCTCAATACAGGATCGATCGCCATCATCGCAGGCAATGTGAGTGTGTACACAAACACTGAGTTGATAATGCTAAGCAGGGCGAATCCCATCAGACGGCGGATATTCTCAACATCACTGGTGACGATGCTGATGGTTTCGCCTGCGGAGTTGTTGGCAAAATAGCTAGGCGGTAACTTGAGTAAATGCTCAAAAATTTGTTGCTTGAGGCTATATTCAATTTTGCGACCAATTCCGAAAATCCAGACACGGGAGGTCATCCGAATGCCCCACATCACAGATGACAAGCCAATAATTAGCCATACATATTGCATTAGTTGACGAGAATCAATTGCTTGCAGCTTACCAAGATCATCAACTGCGGATCTAATTAGCCAAGGTATATATGTGCCAAGCATGTTCGCCAACAAAAGGGCTACAGTGCCAACAGCTAGGTCACTCCAGTAAGGACGGAGATATTTTTGAAGATTTTTAAATTGCGATCGCGCCATAATATTCCCATCCTACTTTATTTTGGCAAAAGCTTGTTTCGCGAGCTTTTGCTCAAAAATAGCCAATAATTAGGCGTTGCACATATTTATGGTGTTATAGCTGTCGCCAAACTAAAACCCAAAAAGTAGATGCGGCGCGGAGCGCCGCATC
>JBBRQX010000008.1:0-16741 GCA_038225745.1 Pseudanabaenales cyanobacterium
GTACGCTAAGGTGCAGTATCAGCAAGTATTGACGCTTACAGAAGACCCAGATTTGCTCGATCTTGCCAGTACTTCCCTTGCTCAAATCCAAAACAAGTTAGCTAATATCTCGCAAAAGGGTGCTACACAAAAAGATCCTCAGAAAGATGCCAATAAAGCTCAAGAAGCTAACTATAGAGCTTTGCAACTAAATGGTGATCAAAACGCTAGCTCAAAAGTAAATGGCGCATCTGGCAACGGGAGTATTGACTACATTATTGACGATGATGATCAAACGGCGGCTGACTCGACCATGTTGTCGGCTGCTTCTCCTTCTCTCAATGTTGTAGCTAAGCTGAAAGCTTCTGAAAAAGTTCAAATTAATGGTAATGGAATAGTACCACCTCCACCAACGATCGCCGCTTTATTTAAAAGTCAGGAAGATCCTCTACAACAACAATTGCTAGATGAGCAGCCGATGATGGTTGGGGATGGAGAAAATATAGTGATAATAATTGATGATTTAGAGTCAATAGACAATGCTCCATCGACTTCAGTTTTGAACGATACGATCGCCAACATTCAGGAAACCAGAAAAACAACCAAAAAAAGAAAAAGTAACCACATTCAAGTTAACTCACCTCCTGTAGGATCCGTGTTTGTGGGAATAGATGATTGCGATAATCCTCATTACAATAAGCGTAAGCGCAAAAAACATCAGGGCAAGTCGATCGCTTTGGAGGATATGTTTAAATTTTCCACTGTCGGTCAAAAAATCACTTTGTGGGGGGCTTTAGTTGCGACCATTCCCGCGATCGCTTTGGGCGTGGCAGCATACCAAGTAGGAGATGGTTTATTGCTGAACAAGGTCAGGCAATCTCAGCAATCGGAAGCGATCGCCTTAGCAAACGTCACTAAAAACTTCTTAAATCAGCAAGCTGACAATGTCGGTGTATTACAAAAATTGCTAGTTTCAACAGAAGTTGGACAGAACACGCCGCAAAAGACCGCATCTCCAGATCTATCAGCAAATAAGAGACTGCTCAATCCTTCCCAGTCTATGCTAATTGCACAGGAACGTCAGTATAAGCAACAGTTGACTAATAGACTCAATCTCTACAGTCAAGCTTATCCTGAATACACCAGCATTGCGATGTTCAGCCCTAGTGGAGAGTTGCTCGCGCAGTCAACTAATTCAAAATCTCTCCAAACTCTTAACCCCGATGTTATAAACAAAGCGAATTCATTTGATAAAGTATTGCTTAGCAATTCTGTAATTAATAAAGATGGCGTTGGAGTAAATCTTTATGCAATTACATCAATTAAAAGTCCTGCTTCGCAAAAGACTAGTATGATTTTGCAGGTTGAGATTCCTCTAAAGAGATTAGAGGTGGAGTTAACTAAGACAACAGCCAATAATGCTGATGGAATTAAGAATAGCAATTTTTATGTAATTGATAGCTCCAACAAGTATCTTACTAGCTCACAGCCTGTCACAGTCGGGGAAGATGCGTTAGCAGATTTCGCAATGCTGCCTGATTTGCGTTCTTCACAATCATCAAATTCCAGAGATCTCATCAAAAGCGATCGCAATGTGCAAATTCTTGCCTACGCACCTGTTCCGAATATGCAAGCCTATGGCATGTCAACATGGGATGTGCTGACTACATTAGACAAGACTACCGCGATCGCCGCAGGTAGTCAAAATCTATTAATGGTGATTGGGCTTGGCATCGCCGCCACACCATTGCTAGTAGGCGCGATCGCTTATGCGCTGTCCCGAAAATTCAGCACTAGACTTAAAAATATTCGCCTCGCTTTACGAGATCTTAGACGAGAGAGTACCGATGTCAGTTTTGGAACTTTGAGTGTCGAAGGAAATGACGAGCTATCCGACATTTCGGTAAGCATTAATAGAATGTCTGAGCAGTTTCAAATCATGACCCAGAAGCATGAACAGGAAAAACAAAACTTGCAGTTGCAAGTAGCGAAGCTTTTTAAAGTCTTGGCAAAACTTTCTAGAGAAGAAAAACACGAGGTTAAGAATGCAGATTTGTCCGATGAGAATATATTGCATATGGGCAAAAAAGTTCGAGCGGAGATGGTACAGCGACATGTCGAAGTCGAGAATTATCGGAAGGAGAAGGAAGATCTCCAGAAACAATTAATGCAGATGCTCGGAGATGTCCAAGCGTTGGCGGATGGAGATCTAACGGTTTCTACCAAAGCTATCGATGGTGATTTCGCTAATGTTGGCATATTTTTTGATGATGTCATTCGTGGATTGCAAAACATTGTTGGTCAAGTTAAGTCATCGACTAATCAAGTTAATTTTTCACTCGGACAAAATGAACAGGCGATCGCCAATCTCGCTAGTCTCTCGCAAAGACAGATGGATACGGTGACGCGATCGCTAAATACAATGCAGATGTCTAAGCTGTCAGCTAATACAATCGTCGATCACAGTCAGCAAGTATTGCAATCATCGCAACTAGTCGCTGAAAAATTATCAGACAGCGATCGCTCCATTGATGCCGTGATGGCAAAGGTCGGAGAATTGCAGAGTACAGTGTCCACAACGGCTAAGAGAGTCAAGCAGTTAGGTGTTGCATCTCAAAAAATCGCTAAAGCAATTTCTGCAATCAATGAGATTGCGATTAAGACCAATTTTCTGGCAATTAATGCCACTCTTGAAGCATCTCGGACTGGGTCTGCCAGTAATGGATTTGTGATAGTTGCTGAAGAAGTGGGAGAACTGGCTGCTCGCTCAGTTGTGGCTACCAGAGAGGTAGAAAATTTGCTAAAGAATATTCAGAGTGAGACTAGTGCGGTGATGGCTGCGGTTGAGTCTGGTAGCCATCAGATTGCGGAGAGTAGTACATTGGCGATCGCGGCTAAAGATAGTCTGCAACAAATTGCCCAACTCTCACAACAGATCGATGGGTTAATGGAGACGATCGCGGAAGCAAACACCGTACAAGCCCAAACATCGGAGGGAGTTGCCAATTTAATGAGCGATATTTCGCATATGGCGAAAAGAACGCTTGCTTCTTCTTCGGAAGCATCTAAATTCATCAAAGCAACGCGACAATATTCTGGAGAATTGCAGCAGTCCTTAACTCATTTTAAAACTCGCTAAACTCCCGCTTAGCATTTAAGAGATAGATATAGTGAATAATCAAATGATTGAAACAATGCCACAAGTCAAGCAAATCTTTGCTAAAGAAGCTCAAACTTATATCCATGAGTTAAAAAATAAAATCTTAGAATTAGATGTAAGCCTGCCAAATTTTCATGAGCAGCTTGACAGATTAATTGCTATTAATAAATCGCTACAAGATGCCACAGTTAAAGCCAATTTCTACATTCTCAACTCTCCCTTCGCGGAAATAATTCACCATTTTGAGGAAGTAATAAATTTATTACGCGATCGCCATTCCGAAATTGATTGGATTACCAAAGAACTGCTGCTTGAAGCGGTCAATATGTCTAGTCAAATCATCAATGAGTATTGTTTGAGGATAGAAGTAACTATAGACTGGAGCAAATTACAGCATAATTTATTTATGCAAATAGATGAACATTTGCTACTAAAAGCAGATGAATCTATTACTCCATCCTTTCTCACAAACAAAAATAATGGGAATGAACCATTCAACTTAGATGACACTCTAGAAGCTTTACATTTATTTGATATAGATTTTGATATGGATTTGGAAGATAGCGAAGAGCTAGATCAAAATAATCATTTAGACAATTCAGATAGTTTTCTTGTAATTCAACTTGATCAAGAAACCGATCATTTAGAAAGATCTACCGAACTGTCTAAAGATGATTCAGACAGTAATGACGATAACTTGGGAACTTTATTCCCTAGTTTATTTACAGATTTGTCTACGGATTTATTTATCGAAGATTTAGATGATTTGTCTGAGAACTTAGAGGGCTTAAATCAAACTGGCGATCGCGAACAATTGCCAATGCCAGAAATTCTTGCAAATATATTTTCAACGTCATTTCCTGAACAATCATTAGGTAATGATTTGGAAGAGATAGAAAATAATTTAGAAGATTTTTACTTAAATGATGTCGATGATATCGATATTATCGATGATTTGACTCCAAACAACTTTTTTGAGTCATTAGGGGAAGATGACAACAGTTTAGTGATGACGGAAACGCTCCAACAAAATTTTTCCACTTCAGATGTTGATACATATTTAGAAGAGTCACCGATTTATCAAAATAGTATTAGCGATATTAGCTCTTCTTGGGAAGAGCGATCGCCAATAAGTCTAGAAGATCGCGAGCTGTCCTATGCAGAGTTCTCTAATTTATCCCTAAGCAAAAATCACGAGCTAGATCGTGGGTTAAATATTATTGGAGATATGATTCAAAAATCAGGTTCGCAGCTAGCGACAATAGGCGATGAGACGACTATTCGCATTCCTATCAATCATTTGGAAATGTTTGGGGACTTGTCGGAAGAATTATTAGTGCGTAGGGGGATTTTAGATATTTATTTAGGTGAAGTAAGGCTGTTGTCGGGAGAAGCTCAACAGCATTTACAATCGTTGGAATCTAATTCAATTAGTCAGATCGCGATCGCCGATCTTCAAAATACATTTCAGCAAATTGTAAATGTGCTCGATCTCACAGAACAGCAAAACTATGCTCTGAATCAAGATGTTCGTCATTTGAGAAGAAGTCTCTGCCAAGTCCTCAAACATCCTATCTCTAGTCTTGTTAGAAGATTCCCAAGGATATTACGCGATCTATCCTTACAGTATAGCAAGCAGGTTGAGATGATTGTGCAAGGTGCTGAAGTTAGCATTGAGAGATCAATTTCTGAAATAATTGCCGAGCCTCTTGAGCTATTGCTAAGGAATGCTTTTGAACATGGTATTGAATCTCCTCAAGAGCGACAACATCAGGGGAAAACCGCGCAAGGCAGGATTGAATTTATCGCAACTCAGACAGATGAAAGCACAATAATCAAGATTAGCGATGATGGTCGCGGTATCGACATCGACAGAATCCGTCATCAGGTTGAAGAATCGGCGACGATCGCGGGTATGTCAAGTTTTTCGACAATAGATATGAGTGATGAACAGTTAATTGGTCTGATTTTTGAGCCAAACTTTAATCTATCTCATAGCAATACAGAAACTGGGACTACGTTAAGTGCGGTAAGAAAGCAGCTACGGAAATTTGGCGGCAGTATTTCTGTACAGTCCCAAAGAGGTAGAGGAACTCAGTTTACTTTAGTTCTACCGAATATGCTCTCTTTGATTCGAGTGTTACTGATTAATATCGATCAAATGTGCCTAGCAATCCCTAGTAAGATCATATTGGAAGTAATTTCAATGGAACTTCCCGATTATGCTGATGAAAATCAAGAAACTTTACGATGGGGCGATCGCCTATTACCAATTGTCCGACTAAATTCTTCGCTAAAGCTTAATTGTCGCCATAGTTTAGGTCAATCTCGTTTGCAATCGGGCGCAAATTCACAATTCACAGATCAGCCAGAGAGACAGAAATCTAGTAGCGCCGTGCCTTCATTTTTAGTCATCCATCATGAAAATGACTTCTTTGCTTTGCAAACTGATGGCTGCTGGAACGATCAAGAAGCAACATTCCATCAAATTGAAGGCGATATAACTCTTCCACAAATTTTTCTTGGTACGGTAATCCTCGGTAATAATCAAGCAGTTGCTTTAGTCAATCCTCACGAATTAGTTAGCCAATGTCTGCGAGCTAATGACGCTGTGCTAGTTTCGCAAGCACCTCATGAAAATTTAGATAATTTAAGCGGGCTTGCTGATTTTTTTGAGGCAGGAGATACTCTTCCAGAACCGACTTCTTCTAACTCATTAATTCAAGCAGTCCGAAGCTTAGAGCGATCGCCTGAAAATCTGGAAAGCTCTGGACTATTTACCAACAATCTGATCAACGGTTCGACCAAGCGATCGCATCAGCCTAAAATTTTAATTGTGGAATCTTCAGCGAATATTCGGCGCTATCTGGCGATGACTCTTACTAAGTCAGGCTTTTTAACTGAGCAAGTTCAAGATGGCAAAGAGGCGATCGCATTTCTCAAGAAAGGGATAGAAATGAGAGGAGATATTGATGCCGTGATTACTGATTTGGAGATGCCTCACATGGATGGCTTCAAACTCCTATCAAGCATTCGTGCTGATGCTAATCTTCATAATTTACCAATTGTTGTGCTAACGGCAAGAAATAATGAAAACGATCAAAAGTTGGCTTTAGACCTTGGTGCAAATGCCTATTTCAGTAAGCCATATCGAGAAGAAGAACTGGTAAAAATGCTACAACAGCTTGTTGCTTGATTTACAGAGCTTTGCGCTTAAACCAGAACCAATAAAATTTTTGAAAGGGTTGCTTTGTAACCCTTTCAAAAATTTTAATGTGGTTCATTTGAGCGCAAAGCGCCAAATCCTTTTTCAAATTGTTCCTTTAAATAAGCCTTGCGGTTTGAGTAGTAATACTAAAATCATAATTACCAAACCCACGCCCAGTTTATATTCTGTGCCAATACAGTATTTCTGTAATTCCCCCAGCGCCATAGGACAGGTAGTAGCAACTTCTTGAGAAATACCGACAATCAGCGCACCAGCGATCGCGCCATAAGGATTGCCAATACCACCAAGGATCACCGCCGCAAACATGGGCAAAATTAAGAACCAACCCATATTTGGGCGCAAATTAGTAATCAAGCCATACATGCTGCCACCAAAAGCGGTCATACCTCCCGCAATTACCCAAGTCCAGAAGATTACGGAATCGACGTTAATCCCTGCCACCTTAGCAAGTTCAGGGTTGTCCGCCACCGCTCGCATGGCTTTGCCGATTTTCGTATTTTGCAACAGGTAATATAATCCTGCGATTACGGCGATCGCCGCCACAATTACCACAATTTTATTACGAGTAATTGCTAGTCCAAATACATCGATCGCAGGAAAAGTCGGCAAATTATATTTTTGTGGTTTTGCGCCCCAAGCGAGGACGATCGCATTACGAATCACCAAAGCCAAACCAATCGAGACAATCATCATCGTGGTGGATGTGGCGCGTTTGGCGCGTAATGGTTGCCACAGGATTTTTTCGCAGAGTAATACTAAGGCGCTCGAGATGGCACTACCAAAGGCGATCGATACCCAAATATCGAGCTTAAAGGTGGAGTTAGCGAGAAATGCGAGATATGCGCCGAGGGTGAGAATATCGCCGTGGGCAAAGTTGGCAAGGCGTAAGATGCCATAGGTAAGCGTCAAACCGACTGCGGCAAGCGCAATAATACTTCCGACCGCGATACCATCAACAGTTGATTGCAGGACTTCCAACATTAAGAGAATCTTAAGAGAACTTTATTGATATTCATAGTACCGTTTGGTTACTATGAAATTGTAAATCTCTCGAACGCACTGTAAATATTACATATCAATGCGCCAGTTTCCCGTTATCCTTATTCCCCCAGAAGTGCAACGCATTGCTCAATCAAAGCCTGTTGCACCTAAGTTTGATGTTGTGTTGCCGAGTATTGCCAATAGTCAGCCCACACCGATTAATATCCAAGAAGCGATCGCCTTAAGCCTTGGTTTAATTGTCGTGGTCGGCTTAGTGACTCTTGCAGCTAAAGAATTAGGAATAATTTTGCTTATCGTGGGGACGGTAGCAATTATTTTGCGAACCCGATCTCAATTTTTGTCTTACAAAAGACGATATCAAGCATATGAGGGTGGTTTGCAGCACTATTTTGTAAAGCTAGAAGCTTATTCCCGTGAAGAGGTTCAGTATCAGTACAAATTGGCGATCGCCCATGCACCAGAGCGCATCCTTGAGTTTCGCCATCAGCAATTTAAGAAGTTTTTTGCAAAGCTAACTGTTAATGAACAGGCGATCGCCTTGACCAAAAGTAGTAATCCTATTACAGAAGCTATTTCTCATTTCGGGATTACGCTTCAGCAATATGTATCGGGAACCATACATCAAGGTACAAATTTATACATTCCCAGCATTAATTACAATTGGCTTCCTGCCCTCACCTATATCGATCCTGATCTGAATGCTCATATTGCGA
Organism: Pseudanabaenales cyanobacterium; assembly: GCA_038225745.1. Lineage (GTDB taxonomy): Bacteria > Cyanobacteriota > Cyanobacteriia > Pseudanabaenales > Pseudanabaenaceae > Pseudanabaena. Next base: position 8,084 of record JBBRQX010000008.1, read on the forward strand.
TCGTAATTAGTGCGCCTTCAGAAAGCGCGGCAACTCTAATGCAAAATGATTTAGCAGATCGGTTTTTAGTAGATTCAGGTTGGATTATTATCAAGTTTTCGCAAGAGCAAATCTCGCAAAGTACGGCTGAATGCTGTAAGGAATTTGCGAAGCTACTTGATCGCCTAAGTATCGATCCGACGGTTTTATCAAGCTTTGCTGATACTCCTGATTTAACCCCAGTCAGGCGCTAAGTTTTTATTTATAGCAATTGCTACAGCGATCGCTAGTTAATTCGATTTATGATTATTAAAAGCTATAGCTGTCGCCACTTGTATATAAGACAAACCAAAAGAGTAGATGCGGCGCTCTGCGCCGCATTTACTCTCTTGATTTTATATCCTAATCTACTTGGCGGTAGCTAAAATAAAGCTTTGTTTTATAGGTTTTATATGAGGGTATAGCTCGTGAATGCTGCTGAACAAGCGAGAAATGTCGAAGTAGCCACAAAAATCGCTACTGTTGTCAATTTGTTTAAAGCTATCTATCCTGCTGCACGCTCTGACTTAAAACCTTGGCTAAATAACTTGGATACGCGCAAATTACTTGACCCTGACTCGATTGATGTCAGCTTTCATTTTCCGGGGGTGAGTTGGCGGCTCAAAGTTCGCAGCATTCTTTTCCAAATTCGGCTATACGAAGATCCTGTCGATGCAAATTTGCGGGCGATCGGGATTGAGGCAAGCGGACATGACTATAAGGGCGAACGTTGGCGATTTTCAACAGTGGATAATTGGCAATTTTTTGGCGAGGCGATCCCGATGGAAGATGGAGTCGAAAACTTGCGCCAGTTTAGTCGTCAAACTCTAGAAGTATTTAACAAAATTAGCGATCGCTGATACTTGCTTTACAGCGATCAAACTAGAACCAGTAAAAATTTTAAAAGGGTTGCTTCGCAACCCTTTCAAAATTTTTACTGGTTAGTGGAAATTGTGGTAACTCGCTCACTTCCATGATCTAGAATCTCGTAATAAAGGGGTAAATACCCTGATTTAATGCCACCATCTTCTTTAGCTTTATCTAAACTGCCGCGTAAGGTATGGCTATTATGAACGCTGTAAATTTCATAGCGATCGCCAATAAATACATAATCGGCAACATCGGTAAACTCTTCGCCTTTGGTTAGCTGCCAGAGATCGTTCATATAAACAAAGTGATAATCTGCCAAATCTGGACTTGACGATGGACGCTCCACCGCCGCCGATATTTCGGCAGTGTAATGCGGATTGGTATTTGTGGGAGGCACGACTTTACTAGTGACGTTGCGATATAAGCAGCTTTCGTTGTAGCAAAATCTGAGTTTTGCCATCTTAGTTTTAATGATCTCGAAGCGATCAACGATCTGGTTAGAAGTGGGTTCGACTGCTGCTGCCACATTGGGGGCAAAAGTATTTGTGAAAGCTATGCCAAGACAAATTACACAAATTAGAAATATATTGGCAAGCGATCGCCACTGTTTGCTAGTCATAAAAATTATATAAAATTATTTATTGATACAGATTCTAAGTCGGTGAATGTAATAAAAGCCAGAATCGAAAAGGCTGTGGCGCGATCGCGCCACAGCCTTTTCGATTTTAAAACCTTTGTAACCAATGAATTACGAGAGCATTCACAATTTCAGGGCGATCGTCGTGGGGGCAATGACCAGTATTGGGAATGGGAATGACTTGAATATCCTTAGTTTTACTTGCCTGTTCGTAAACCTTCGCGCCATTAATCGGAGTCCAAGGATCGGCATCACCCCAAAGCACTAGCAAAGGTTTTTCCACTTTTGCCAATAGATCGGAAGTACGAGGGCCAGCAGGAGCCGTCAAAATCGAGGCAAATACTTTTTGTGCGCCTACATCACAGGATGGCTGATAGAGCATATCTACCAAGTCATCATCGATCGCCTGATGATTTCGATAAACCTGACGGAGAGAATTACGAATATTTCGTTTTTTACGAACTTGATTAAATACAAACTCACCTGTGACTTTAGAGCTAATTAATTTCTCAAAAGCGCCCATCACTAATCGCAAGGGCAGATTTAATTCTTCAGGGCGATGATTCAAGCCACCTGCGGCATTGAGTAATACTGCACCGATCGCGAGTTCAGCATGATTTGTTACCAACATCAGCGCCAGTAATGCACCAATGGAATTGCCGATAAAGATTGCGGGTTGCTGCACCAATTCTTGATGAAAATCTTTGAGCAGTTCTTCCCAAAGTTCTAGTGAATAATCAATTGCGGGTTTATCAGAACCACCAAAGCCTAATAAGTCAATCGCAAATACCTGATGACCAGCTTCAGCCCATGCAGGAATATTCTTTTTCCAATGTCCAACTGATGCACCGAAGCCGTGAATTAGGATTAAGGGCGTGCCTGTTCCCGTGACAGAATATTTAATCTGATATCCGCGCCACGTCCATGACTGCAAGGGAGCTAGAAAGCGATCGCGGTTTTTGGTATTTTCGGTAGTTAGCACTGTGGTGACTCTTGGCATGTAAATAAATTTTGATAATTATTTAGATTTTAACAACTTTACGCTGTCATCAGCGATCGCCTGTATTGAGTGTTAAAACGCGATCGCCACAATCATTACTATTGTTGATATCCCATAATAATCTTCTTAATTTCATTTATATCAATACCTGATTGTTCGGATTTTGAGCAAACGGTTAGCAAAATAATTCCTGTTGATGTTTTAACGTAATAAGTTAGACGATAGCCGCCGCTTTTGCCTTTTTGATTATCACTATTTTTAACTCTCAGTTTAAAGACAGGATAATCAATACCAGATATTTAATCACCAAGTAATTCGCCTTGCTCTAGTTGTTGAATGACTTGCTGCATATCTTCCTGAATTCGTTGATATTTTTTACGAAGCTTGCGTAGATTTTTTAGGAATATGGGTGAGGCTTCAACTTTAATTAGTGGTTGATTAGTCATTGGCTAGTTGCTCCCATACTTCAGAGATAGGGATAGTTTGACCTGTCATAGCTTCATGCCAAGATTGTCGAAAGTCATCGATAATTTCTTGTTTGGATGGTTCTTCGATTGCTTCTGTTTCAGAGATAAGAACGATCAATTCAACGCGGCTATTTGTTTTTAGCTGAAGTGGATAATCTAAGGTGAGTTCGCCTATTTCATTGACGCTTGCCATTACTTTGAGTGCTTGCATGGTTTGTTTCTCCTAATTTATACAAATATCTAACTTTTGAAGTTTTAGCTTGCCCCTTCTACAATTTCTGGATTTATTACATCTCATAATCAAGTGTAAATAGCATAATTTTTTCACGTATACGCCCTTCCACAAGTTATCGATCTTCTTTCGTCAATCCTAAAACGCAACTACTTTACTTTTCAATAAACTAACTAGTTGTTGAAAATCTTCTGGCTGTTGCTGAAGAGGTAATTTTACCAGTTCCCTTGCAATGGCTTTATTTTGTTCTTTCCCAGTAACAATGTTACCTTCTAAATCTGGAACTAGAAAACACTGATTAGCGATCGCTCGAAAAATCTGTTTACCAGACATCCGAGCAAGCCAAGCGCCAGAACCATATTGGAGAGGTATTGTAACGCCGCTTAACTCTTCAATAAAGCCCAAATATAATTGCTTAATTGCATCTCTTTCTAAATTGGTAGTAACTGATGTTTTGATATCATTTATAACAGTAGAAAGATCTCCAAGCTTAAGCAATCCCTCATCCTGATTTTTGAATTCATCTCGATCCTTAAAATGCCGAATAGGTAAAGATTTTGGTAGATGCCTCGAAATTGAATATAGGGTTAGATTTGCTGCATCAAGAAATAGCCAACGATTACATTCATCCAGAATACGTTGCCTGATATTAATTTCAGGCTTCAAGAAAGAAGATTTTTCAAGATAGGCAGGATCGATAAAATAATTTTCTAATTCTCTTTTATGCCAAATAAGCATATTGTATTGATCTGGATTAGGAAAACTTTGCCATGATCTATTAACAGTTTCTTGGGGTTGATCATCACGATCAATTAGAAAGTAATAGCATGGATATTCATATATTAATGCTTGCGCTGCACTACGAACATGATCACACCCACCCATTGTGCTGACACCAACTGCCATTAATTCATTACTATCCAATAGCTCTTTGATAACAAATGGATCGATTTCTTGATTATCCTTACCCTCTACAAATAGCTTATGCTGAGCATTTTGATTGACCTGCGTTGCATTGCCACCACGTTGTAATCTCATAGTAAAACTACTCTATTCTCATAATACGAATTATTGATCTCCATCTGGCATCAGAATGGCGCGATGACGTTCATCAACAGAGCGAAACATTTCTTCAGAGTGAGTCGCTAGAATGTATTGATTATGTGGAACTAATTTATAAAGTTGTCTAACAAAATCACCATGCCACTCAGCATTTAAATGTAATTCTGGCTCATCAATTAAAACAATACTGGGATGTTCCTTTGTATTTTTCCAAATCAAGAAAAGTGTAGCAATCATTTCTTTTTGCCCCGAACTCAAACCATCAAAAGAAAATGACTCTATACCATTAATAGGTTTTATACGAATATCCACCTTATTATCTGGTAAAGGACGTAAATGTTCTATTTGACCACCACAATACCGTTGAATTAGAGAATTTAATTGAGATAAAATAATTTGAGATTTTTCTTTATCACTATCTTCAAATAAGGAAGCTTGACCCATTAAAGAACGTAAAATTTCTAATTTAAAAGAGCTTACAGGATTGACGATACTTCTCATTCCCGATGACCTTCGTATATTATAACTTCTAGGATAATCATCTGCCATCATACCAAGCTCAGGGTTAGATTCTTGAACTTTTCGATAGCTATTAAAATGCAGTAAGGGTGGGATAATTAGAGGCTCACCTAAAAAAGAAAAGATACTATTTAAAGGATAATCAAATATGTTAAATCCATCTTTTTTATTGATGTCAAACAATGATTCATCTCCTTCGATTGTAGGTACTGGAAATCCTTCTCGACGATTAATTTCTAAAGAAATTTTACACGATTTATTGTTATGGTCAAATTCGCCTTCAATATTTGTTATTTCTTGACCTGCTTTCACAAGTAAATTAGCAATATCTAATAGTGTTTCATCTCTTCTAAATCTCCCCTTAAATTGTTCTTTAAATAGTCCTGCCAACATCAATAAAGAACAACATTCGAGAATAGAGGTTTTCCCTCCACCATTTTTGCTACCTAAAAGTAAAATGTCTGCATCTCCCTCAATCAGAGGAGGCATTAGATCAAACTCTAACGAATCAATTTTTTTATAATTACTAATTTTTATTCGGCTAAGGCGAATACCTAATTTTTCTTCGGTCATGGTAGTTTTATCTTAAAAATAAATATAAATATTAAAACTGTATAATCCACTCTATCAGATTCGATTCTATTATGATATGCGGTGATATCTACAAAAAATAGACTGCTCTAACCAAACTGATCTCCCTCCCATAGCCAAAATTCTAGCACAAGGTGAAATTTGGGTAAAGTAGAAAACTTATCTGGGGGCGATCGCAATTACTTTTTAATTTTTCTTGACCTTTTATAAAATTAAATTTTAATGTGAAAACCGATAAAAAACTAGGGCTGTTTGTCCGTACTGACGGCGATCGCAACAGACTAGATCGCCGATCGCATCGGGCAGAGGACGCAGGCGATCGCATTCGGCAATAACGAGAGCATCATCGACAAGCAATGGCGGTAGAGCCTTTAGCACTGGTTCATAGAGATCGCTTTGGTAGGGCGGATCGAGATAAACTAAATTAAAATATTTTGGTGGTAATTTTCGCACCGTTTTGACGGCATCACCTTTGATGATTTGAAAAGTTTGATCGTGCCTCGCCAATTTTTGCCAATTTTCGCCCACGATCTCACAGGCGATCGCCGATAGCTCGATACCGACAATATGAGACGCACCTCTTACTAACGCCTCAGCCCCCATCGCCCCCGACCCAGCACAGATATCTAACCAATTTGCACCTTTGATGCGAGTTTGCAAAATATTAAAAACTGCCGCCCTAACCTTACTAGCAGTTGGACGAATGGATAGATCGGTTGAAGTTTTAATCAGGCGTGCGCCGTTGATACGAATAGACATTGCGAATAAACATTTACATCAAATGACTCGAAAAAGATAATCCTTCAATCTGGTCAATGGGAACCATCCAAATCTTATTTTGATATGGTCGCCAGACAGCACTCATTACATAGTGATTACGGATCGAGATTATATGAACATGGGGAATGCCAGAAAATTTTGAGCAAGAACGTAAAAAATCTAAAGTCCTAATTAAACGGCTATGTAAAAATGTTGACATTTCATCACTACAGTTTTGGCGTAACATCGGCACAACCTGCGGATCGGTTTCACCCCGCAATTCATAAATAATATGCGTTTTGCCCTTAAAGTCAATTTTGCGCGATCGCACTTCCCAGCCACACAGCACCCCAAAACCAATCACCGCCATCCCTAGATCGATATGAAAGTCACGCATTTGAAATTTCGTGTTACTACTCACATCTGTATGTGTGTTGTAGCCAGTCCAAGCATGAAATTTCTCTAAATTATCATCATTAATATCAACGGCAGAACGATAGGGAGAAGTTACAGCGTGGCTAATTTGTGTGGTCTCTAGTGGCGGATCTGATGGCATACTTGTCTCATGAGTGACAGCATTTATTTGCAAACATGCGTAAAGGCTGAATCAAATATCTGTATAGCAAGCTTAACATTTTTTTAATTAAGTTCTTAGTTAAATTGCTCACAGCTTATAACGGTACATATGCCCTCTAAAAGTTCGCTTAGTTACCAGCAGTTGCAACCGATCGCTTTACAGCGTGAGTTGCTTGAATATCAGCGCACTTTATTTACGAATGCTGGCATCTTAGTTGCTTTAGTAATGATTGGGACATTAGGTTATCACCTAATCGAAAAATGGAGTTGGTTTGATTCTCTATATATGACGATCATCACCTTAGCCACGATTGGCTATGGGGAAACTAATCCTTTGGATTTTGAGGGGCGGGTATTTACGGTGATTTTGATCATTATGGGGGTCGCGAGCCTTAGTTACATTGCGGCTCAGTTTACATCGGCGATCGCCAATGGTCATATTTACAATATTTTTCAAGCGAGGCGACAACGAAAAATGATGGAATCACTAGAGAACCACTACATAGTTTGCGGATTTGGGCGCACAGGGCGACAGGTTGCTGCCGAATTTACAGCCGAGGGTAGTATGTCGTTTGTGATCATTGATAGCGATCCCCACGCGATCGAGCAGGCGGAACAGGAGGGCTATCTTGCCGTGCTAGGCGATGCGGCGCTTGACCACACTTTATTTTTAGTCGGCATCGAACGCGCAACTTGTATCGTTGCGGCTTTGCCATCAGATGCCGAAAATCTCTATACAGTGCTGTCTGCAAAAACCTTAAATCCTGAAATAAGGGCGATCGCCAGAGCTAGTACCGAGGAGGCAATGCAAAAGTTGCGCCGAGGTGGAGCCGATGAAGTAATTTCACCCTACATTACAGGTGGTAAGCGGATGGCGGCGATGGCGCTGCGTCCGCAAGTGATGGACTTTGTGGACGGGATCATTGCTGGAGAAAATCGCTCATTTTATATTGAGGAATATCGCATTGATGATTCTAGCTATGTGGGAAGTTCATTGAGGAAAGCGAGCTTGCGATCGCAGACTGGCGTTTTAGTATTAGCAATTCGGCGTGCTGATGGCAATTTGATTGCGGGACCTGATGGCGATACGAGGCTTTTGCAAGGTGATGTCTTGATTTCGATGGGAACGCCTGAACAGTTAAGGGCGCTCAATCAAATACTGAACCCGCTTTCCAAAAAGCCAAACATTTTGCGTTTACCGCGCATGAAATAGAGTTAATTTGTGAAGTTCATTTCTCCATCGCGGATGATTCAAGAGGCGATCGCTAATGCGATTAATTTAGCATTCAAAATTTTGCTCGATCCTAGTAAAATCCCGCTTGAGATTGGCTATCCCAAATATGACGCACATTACACATCTGCGATCGCACTAGCGATCGCCAATCGCTTAAATCTAAATCCGTTGGAGATTGCAGAGGCGATCGCGCAAACCTGTTCACAAAACCTAGAAATATCTCCACAATGGCGAATCCAAGCATTGGGTAAAGGTTGGCTAAATATTTTCTTAAGTGAGCGATATCTAGTTGAGAGTTTATTTGCTTTAGAGAATTTGCCGATTGAGGGAATTGCTAATTACGAAGGATTTTGGCAAAGACTCATTTCTATAGATGCTGCTAGTAACTCACCTGATCTAACTGTGCAATATGCCTACGCGCGTTGTTGCGCCTTAATTCGATTATCTCAGCAAAATAATGTAGGGGCAATTCATGAATTGCCCCTACATTATTTTGAGATATTTACAAGCTGTTTAGAACCTGTGGAAATTAGCTTATTGATGCAAAATTTTGCGATCGCAGATTATCTAGAGAGTCTAGATAGCCATAAATCTAGAATCAAATTACCGCGATCGCTTGCCGAAGCCTTTTTGCAGTTTTACGATCGCTGTCGCATTCTTGGCGTGCCTCAAGAAATCGCAGTTAAGCGCTTA